>JANNLM010000326.1:0-18094 GCA_031396825.1 Gammaproteobacteria bacterium
TGCTGGCCGCGGCGGGCGCCGCGCTCGCGGTGGCGTGCGGCCCCGCGCCCTCGCGGCCGGCGGCCGCGGCGCCCACGCTGCGCTCGGGCATCGAGCAGGCCAACTTCGACCGCTCGGTGCGGCCGCAGGACGACTTCTACCGCTACGTCAACGGCACCTGGCTGAAGACCACGCAGATCCCGGCCGACAAGCCGTCGTGGGCGCCGTACATCAAGCTGCGCGACGACACCGACGCGCAGGTGCGCGAGATCATCGCGCAGGCCGCCGAGTTTCCGGGCGCGGCCGGGTCGGAGGCGCAGAAGGTCGGCGATTTCTACGCCAGCTTCATGGACGAGGCGCGCATCGAGGCGCTCGGCGCCACCCCCGTGGCCGCCGAGCTCACGCGCATCGACCTGGTCGCCGACCGTCGCGAGATCCCGGAACTGATGGCGCACCTGTCGCGCCTGGGCGTCGACGCGCCGTTCGACGGCGGCGTGCTGCCGGATGCGAAGAATTCCTCGCAGTACATCGCCTATCTCGGCCAGTCGGGCCTCGGCCTGCCCGATCGCGACTACTACCTTTCCGACGATCCCAAGTTCGCCGAGATCCGCGCGAAGTACGCGAAGCACATCGAGAGGATCCTCGCGCTTGGCGGCACGGCCAAGCCGGCCGAGGCCGCGGCCCGGGTGGTGGCGTTCGAGACGAAACTTGCGCAGAAGCAGTGGACGCGCGTGGACAGCCGCAACGTCGACAAGATCTACAACAAGTTCGAGCTGCGCAGGCTCGACGCGCTGACGCCCGGCTTCGCGTGGAAGAACTACCTGGGCGGCATGGGCGTGGCCACCTCGCCCGGCGCGGTCATCATGCAGCCGGACTATTTCGCCGCGTCCGCCGCGCTGATGCAGTCCACGCCGCTGCCGGCGCTGAAGGCCTACTTCCGCTGGCAGGTGCTGCACGGCTACGCGCCGTACCTGTCGAAGGAGTTCGTCGACGAGAACTTCGCCTTCTACGGCACCACGCTGAACGGCACGCCCGCCAACCGGCCGCGCTGGCAGCGCGGCGCGCAGGCCGTGCAGGCCGCGCTCGGCGAGGCGGTCGGCAAGATCTACGTGCAGAAGCATTTCCCGCCCGAGGCCAAGGCCCGCATGCAGGAGCTCGTGGCCAACCTGACCCGGGCCTACGAGCAGAGCATCCGCTCACTCGACTGGATGGGCGAAGAGACGCGCGCCAAGGCGCTGGTGAAGCTGTCGAAGTTCCGGCCGAAGATCGGCTACCCGGACCAGTGGCGCGACTACTCCGCCCTCGCCGTGCGCGGCGACGACCTGGTCGGCAACGTCATGCGCTCGCGCGAGTACGAGCACGCCCGCCAGGTCGGCAAGCTGGGCAAGCCGATCGACCGCGAGGAATGGGCCTTCCCGCCGCAGACCGTCAACGCGTTCTACAACCCGCTGCAGAACGAGATCGTGTTCCCGGCCGGCTACCTGCAGCCGCCGCACTTCGACATGGGCGCGGACGACGCGGTGAACTACGGCGCCATCGGCTCGACCATCGGCCACGAGATCGGCCACGGCTTCGATGACCAGGGCAGCAAATTCGACGGCGACGGCAACCTGCAGAGCTGGTGGACCGATTCCGACCGCAAGCAGTTCGAGGCGCGCACCCGGCAGCTGATCGAGCAGTACAACGGCTACTGCCCGCTCAAGGACCTGTGCGTGAACGGCGCGCTCACCGTCGGCGAGAACATCGGCGACCTCGGCGGACTGTCGATCGCCTACCAGGCCTGGAAGATCGCGCTGGCCGGCCGCGAGCCGCCGGTGATCGACGGGCTCACCGGCGAGCAGCGTTTCTTCATGGGCTTCGCGCAGTCCGAGCGCTCGCTGATGCGCGAGGAATACCTGGTACGCATCATCAAGAGCGACCCGCACGCGCCGGGCGAGTACCGCTGCAACGGCGTGCTGACCAACGTGCCGGCGTTCTACACCGCGTTCGGCGTGAAGGAAGGCGACAAGATGTTTGCGCCGCCCGAGAAACGCGTCAGGATCTGGTGACTCAATCCAGTAGCGGCGCTTCGCGCCCGCGCGCCCAGCCGTAGCGCGCCAGGTCCACGCGCCCGCCGATGAAAACCACGCCTTCGGCCTCGAGCCGGCGGCGCTGCTCTCGCCAGGGGCCACTGCGCGGCGGAAACGAAATCTTGCCTTGCGCGTTGAGCACACGGTGCCAGGGGAGCTTCATGCGGGGCGGCGTGTTCTTGAGCGCGAATCCCGCGAGGCGCGCCGCGCGCGGAAATCCGGCGGCGGCCGCCAGCTGGCCGTAGGTTGTCACGCGGCCGCGGGGGATTGTCTTCGCCGTGTTCCAGACCTTAACCAGCGTCGGGTGCTTCCACAGTCTCCGGCTGAGCGTCATGCCGCGCGCGCCGGCCGCAGGAACACCTGCCGGCCGCCGGCGGCCTGCTCGATGGCCTCGGCGTAGGGCATCTCGCCGCCGGGACCGAGTCGGGGTTGCACGTTGTGCGCGCCGATGTCCTCGCCGCAGTGCGCGCACACCACGCGCGCCGTGGTCGCCTGGCCGCACTTGCGGTGCACGAACTCGATCGGCGCGCCGGTGCCGCCGTCCAGCCAGCGGTCGCCCCAGCGGGCGAGGGCCATCAGCACGGGGAACAGGTCAACGCCCATCGGCGTGAGGCGGTACTCGTGGCGCGGCGGGCGGTCCTGGTACTGGCGCCGGTCGAGGATGCCGCGCGCGACCAGCAGCCCGAGCCGCTCGGTGAGCACCTTGCGCGAGATGGCCAGGTTGGCGCGCAGGCCCTCGAAGCGCCGCACGCCCAGGAACACGTTGCGGATGATCATGAAAGCCCACAGCTCCCCCACGATATCCATCGCCCGGGCCACGCTGCAGGGCTGGTCGGCAAACTGGGTGCGCTTCATGGCAAGTTGCCTTAGGAGACTTACTGCAGATATATTAAGTCTCCATTAGGAACTTATCAACACCCCCATGACTGCCTCCGTTCCCGCGCGCACGCGCACGTTCAGCTGGCATGACCCCCTGGAGACCGCCCAGGCGGCGCGCAGCCTCGCCGGCCTGGACTTCCTGCGCAAGATCGCCGGCGGCGAGCTGCCGCAGCCGCCGATCGCCTGCACCCTGGATTACGCGCTGCTCGAAGTGGAGCAGGGGCGCGCCGTGTTCGGCTTCAAGCCGGCCGAGATCCACTACAACCCGATCGGCATGGTCCACGGCGGCATCCCGTGCACGCTGCTGGATTCGGCCATGGGGTGCGCGGTGCATTCCACGCTGCCCGCCGGCGTCGGCTACACCACGCTCGAACTCAAGGTGAACATCGTCAAGGCCATCGGCAAGGACACCGGCTTCCTGCGCGCCGAGGGAAAACTGATCCACGCCGGCCGCAGCACCGCGGTCGCGGAAGGCCGCCTGGTCGACGACAGCGGCAAGCTCTACGCGCACGCCACGACCACCTGCATGATCCTGCGCCCCTGAATCCGTGCGCTGCGTCTCGCGCAGCGTGTGACTGATTTCACGCGCTTTTCCGGTTATCGCCGCTTCGTGGCCTCGCATCGGCAATGGCCTGCACCCGCGCGGCAACAGGCATAGGCTGGTGTCCTCAGGACGCGACACGTCCTCGACGAAGGGGGCTACACAATGAGCACGTTCAAGAGTCGTCATGTCATCGCGGCGCTGCTGCTCGCCGTTCCGGGCCTTGCGCTCGCCGTCTCGGAGTCCGAGTCCAACAATCCGATTGTGCAAGCCGAGACGCTGACCATCGGCAGCGACGGCCGCGCGACCGTGGACGGAGTGATCGGCAATCTCAGCGGCGCGGCGGTGCTCGACGTCGACTACTTCAGCTTCAGCGGCAAGGAAGGCGACGTCGTCACGCTCGACATCGACGGCGGCATGGGCGGCCTGCGCAACGTCGACACCGAGCTTGCCGTCTTCGGCCCGGCGCCCGGCTACGCGGTGCTGAGGGCGAACGGCGATGGCGGCACGGCGCTGGACCCCGGCTCCAGCCACCGGTTCGACTCGAGCATCGTGAACTTCCGGCTGCCGTCCACCGGCTCGTACATCGTCGGCGTCAGCAGCTTCCCGCGGCGCTTCGTCAACGGCGGCGGCACCTCGTCGACATCGCTCAGCGGCGCGAATGCCAACGGCGATTACACGCTGATCATCTCGGGTGTCACGCCGCCGCTGCTGCAGATCAACATCGACATCAAGCCCGGCAACGACGCGATCGCCCCGATCAACCCGAAGTCGCGCGGCAAGATCCCGGTGGCGCTGCTGGGCTCGACCGAGTTCCTCGTGACGGACGTCGATACCTCCACGCTGACCTTCGGTCACAGCGGCAACGAGGCCAGCCTGGCCAAGTGCCATGAGCCGGGCGACGTCAACGGCGACGTGTTCCCGGACATGCTCTGCCACTTCGAGAACCAGGACGCCAAGTTCGAGGCCACCGACGACGAAGCCATCCTGCGCGGCCATCTCGACGACGGCCGCAAGTTCGAGGGCCGCAGCTGGCTCAAGGTCGTGCCAGCCAAGGCACCGCAGTAGGGCGCACCGCTGCACGGCCCAGCCGCCGCCACGTCCCCCCGTGGCGGCGGCTTTTTCTTTTCCGCGGCGGAAGCGCGAACCGGGGACGGTCTATCATCACGCTCTTCAACGCCTGAGCGACCCCCATGACGCGCTTCCTGACGCTGCTGCTGCTCCCGACCGTGATGCTGGCGGCCGCCTGTGCGGCGCCGGCGCCCGAGCCGACCGAAGCCGAGGCCGCACCGGCGCCCGAGCCGCTCGACCTGCGCCGCGACTATCACTCGTACGCCAACACGGGGGCATTCCGCACGAAGCACCTGGTGCTCGACCTGACGGTGGACTTCGGCCGTCGCGTGCTCGAGGGCGACGTCGAGCTGCAGCTGCAGCGGCTCTCCAGGAACGCGGTGGAACTGGTGCTCGACACGCGCGACCTCGACGTCGCCGGAGTCGAGGCGGCCGTGGGGCAGGGCGCCTGGCAGGTCGCCGCGTTCCGCGTCGACGCGCGCGACCCCATGCTCGGCAGCGCACTGCGCATCGCCCTGCCGCCGGACACCGACCGCGTCCGCATCCGCTACGCCACGCGGCCCGAGGCCTCGGGCCTGCAGTGGGTCACGCCGGAGCAGACCGCCGGGCGCCAGCACCCGTTCCTCTACACGCAGTCGCAGGCGATCCACGCGCGCAGCTGGATCCCGCTGCAGGACACGCCGCTGGTGCGCAGCACCTACGAGGCGCGCATCCGCACACCCAGGGAGCTGGTCGCGGTGATGAGCGCGGTCAACCGGCCCGAGGGCGCGCGTGACGGGGACTACACGTTCCGCATGCCGCAGGCGGTGCCGTCGTACCTGATTGCCCTCGGCGTCGGCGACCTGCGCTTCCGGCCGGTCGGCAACCGCACCGGCATCTACGCCGAGCGGCCGATGGTCAAGGGCGCAGCCTACGAGTTCGAAGAGACCGAGCAGATGGTCGCAGCTTGCGAAAAGTTGTTCGGGCCCTATCGCTGGGGCCGCTACGACATGCTGGTCCTGCCGCCGAGTTTCCCGTACGGCGGCATGGAGAACCCGCGCCTGACGTTCCTCACGCCAACCTCGATCGTCGGCGACCGCTCCGGCGTCTCGCTGATCGCCCATGAGCTCGCGCATTCGTGGTCCGGCAACCTCGTGACCAACTCGACCTGGCGCGACTTCTGGCTCAACGAAGGCACCACCACGTACCTGACCTACCGCATCATGGACGCGGTCTACGGCGCCCGCCGCGGCAACATGGAGCGCGTGCTCGGCCAGCAGGACCTGGTCGAGGCGTTCGAGCAGGCGGCGAAGGAAGGCGACAAGGCGCTGGCCTTCGACCAGCGCGGACGCGACCCGGACGAGGTGTTCAGCTCGATCCCGTACCAGCGCGGACAGCTGTTCCTGTCGTACCTCGAGGCCAAGTTCGGGCGCAAGAAGTTCGACGCCTTCCTGCGCGGCTGGTTCGACGACAACGCCTTCGAGAGCCGCACCACCGAGGACTTCATCGCCTACATCGACGACCAGCTGCTCAAGCCGAATCCGGGCGTGGTCACGCGGGCCAAGGTGGACGAATGGATCTTCGCGCCGGCCATGCCGGCGGATGCGGTCTACGCGCAGTCCGACGTCTTCACCAAGGTCGAGCAGCAGCGCGCAGCGTGGCTCGCGGGCCAGTTGCCGGCCGCCAGGCTGCCCGCGGCGAACTGGAGTTCGCACGAGTGGCAGCATTTCCTCGACACGATGCCGGCGGCGGTCACGGTGGCGCAGATCGCGGAGCTCGACCGGCAGTTCGCGCTGACCAAGGCGCCGGACGCCTACATCGCGATGAGCTGGTTCCGCCAGACGATCCGCGCCGGCTACGCGCCGGCGATGCCGGCGGTCGAGCGCTTCCTGCTCACGGTCGGCCGCATGCGCTTCCTCAACCCGCTGTACCGCGAACTGGTGAAGACGCCGGACGGGCGCGCATTCGCCGAGCGCGTGTTCGCCAGGGCGCGGCCCATGTATCACCCGATCGCGCAGGCCGGCGTCGAGCGCATCCTCAAGGAAGCGCCGAAGACGTAGGTCGGCAATCCTTTGCCGACGGCGGCGTGGGAATGCCGCCCTACGTCGGCCGGCCTTCCGGCTCGGGCTTGGGTTTCTTCTTCGGGTCGGGCCTGAATTCGTTCCAGCGCGGCACGAGCTTGCGCTGCGCGATCTCGGCGAGCAGGCGCTCGAACAGCTCCTCGACCGCGACGCGCTCGTCGCGCAGCGGGTCGCCGGCGTCGTAGACCGAGAAGCGGTCCGCCGCGGTGAGCGACAACTCGACCACGCCGACGCTATCCGGCTCGGTCAGCACTTCGGCGACCAGCGTGTGCGTCTGGCGCACGTGCACCGGCACCAGCCCCAGCGTCAGCAGTGACAGCACCTGGCGCAGGCTGTCGGCCGGCGCGGTGTTCTCCGCCAGCTGGTAGCGGGCCTGCACCGTGATCGGCCAGCGCTGCACGCCGCGGTCCATCCTCACGAACGCGCCGCTCACGCGCAGCGTCTCGGCCGCGTGCTCGACCAGCGCCGCGCGCTTGGCGCCGAGCTGCTCGTTGGCGTTGAGGTACAGGTTGATCGGCACGAATGGATCGGTCGCATAACTGGCCAGCGGGCGCGCACGCTTGGGCGCCTCTTCGACCGGCGCGCTCGCGCAGCCCTGGAGCGCGAGCGCCGCGGCGGCGAGCAGCAGCGCGGGCCTCATGGCGCGTCCCCGAACGGGAACAGCGACACCGGCCGGTTCAGCTCGAGCGTCTGCACCGCGAGGTCCGGGCGCTGCTCGGCCATGTTCTCGAAGAAGCGGTCAAGGCGCACGACCAGCGGAAAGGGCCGCAGCGGGTCGTCGAGCGGCCGCGTGAAGTCGTCCCAGTGGATCGGCATCACGCGGCGCGCGCCCACCGCGTCCACCACTTCGCCGAGGTAGGGCGCCAACTCGGGCAGCAGCGCGACGCCCAGCAACACGACGTCGGCGCGAAGGTCCTTGAGCGCGCCCGGCACATAGCCGGCGCTGCCGTGATGCAGCACGCGACCGCGCGGATGCGCGACCAGGATCGAGTAGGTGCCGCCTTGCCGGTAATCCAGGAAGGTCACCGGCGGCACCAGCGGCCGCATGATCTCGCCGGTCGGGGCGCCGCCGGTCGCGCCGGCGTGACGGCTCTCGACGAACGTTACCTGGAACGGGCCGAAGGACACGGGACCGAAATTCAGCGCCTGCAGTTGCGAGTCGGGCAGGCCGGCGCCGCGGCCGATGCTCAGCGTGCTGGCCGAGCCCATCAGCGTCGCACCGGTCAGGCGCGCGACGACGCCCGCGTCCATGGCGTGGTCGTAGTGCGAGTGCGAGACGAGGACCGCATCGAGCTTCGTCACGCCGGCGCGCGCGAGCCAGTCCTTGATCAGCGCCTCGTCCGGCGCGATCGGCCGGTTCAGGACGAGCCGCCAGAAGCCCCGCGGCCGGGTGAAGAACGGATCGACCAGCACGGCGTGCGCGCCGTCGGACAGCAGCACGGCGGTGACGCCGAGCCAGCGCGCGGTCAGGGCGCCGGCGGCCGGCTGCGCGGTGTAGGCACGGGCGCCGTAGGCCTCGAGCCCCGGCCGCCACTGCCAGATGAGCGTGAACACGACGGCGGTGGCCACGACCAGGCCGGCGGCGAACATGCCCGCGGCGCGCAGCGCCCTCACAGCTGGTCCTCGAACTCCCCCATGGCCGCGCGATTTTACGCCGCCATGGGGTCCCCGGGGTGTGCGCCAGTACTTAGCGGAAACTGCCGCGGCGCGCGGGCCGGCCGCTCCAGCGACCCTTCGGTGCTGCCGCCGCCGGCGATGCGCCGTGGCCGTGGCCGTGCCCTGCCGACTGCGGCTTCTGGGCGTCACCGTGCGACGAGCCGGAGTCCTGCCGCGGCGCATGGCCCTTGCCGGGTCCGCCGTGGCCGTGCCCACCGCGCCCGTGTCCACCCTGGCCATGACCTCGGCCGCGGGGCTGACCGTGCTGCTGGCGCGGCGCGTGCTGCTGCGGCCGATGCGCCGGCGCCGGGGTGGGGACGTAGCCCTCGACCTGGATCGCCTCGATGGTGCGCTTGAGCATCCGCTCGATGGCGCGCAGCTCGTCGCGCTCTTCGGTGCCGACCAGCGACAGCGCTTCGCCCTCCAGACCGGCGCGGCCGGTGCGGCCGATGCGGTGCACGTAATCCTCCGGCACGTTGGGCAGCTCGAAATTGACCACGTGCGGCAGCTGGTCGATGTCGAGCCCGCGCGCGGCGATATCGGTGGCGACCAGCACGGTGACCTCGCCGGCCTTGAAGCCCGCGAGCGCGCGCGTGCGCGCGTTCTGGCTCTTGTTGCCATGCAGCGCGTCGGTGGTGATGCCGTCGTGCGCGAGCCGCTCGGCCAGCTTGTTGGCGCCGCGCTTGGTGCGCGTGAACACCAGCGTCTGGCGCCAGGACCCGGTTCGGATCAGGTGCGACAGCAGCCCGGCCTTGTCGTGCTTGCCGACGTGGATCAGGCGCTGCGTGACGGTCTCGACCGCGGAATTGCGCGGCGCGATGTCGATGGTCGCGGGGTTCTTGAGGATGCCCTGCGACAGCTGCCGGATCTCGTCCGGGAACGTCGCCGAGAACATCAGGTTCTGGCGCTTGGCCGGCAGCAGCTTGAGGATGCGCCGGATGTCGTGGATGAAGCCCATGTCGAGCATGCGGTCGGCCTCGTCCAGCACCAGGTATTCGACGTGCGACAGGTTGACCGTGCGCTGCTGCGCGTGGTCGAGCAGCCGGCCCGGCGTGGCGACGACGATGTCGACGCCGCGGCGCAGCTGGTCGGCCTGCGGGTTGAAATTGACGCCGCCGAAGATCAGCGCGGTCTTCACCTGCGGCAGGTGGCGGCCGTAGGTGCGCACGCTCTCGTTGACCTGCGCGGCCAGCTCGCGCGTGGGCACAAGCACCAGCACGCGGATGACGCGGGGGTGACCGGGCTGGGCGGCCTTCGCGCCGATCGTCAGCATCTGCAGCAGCGGCAGCGTGAACGCGGCGGTCTTGCCGGTGCCGGTTTGCGCGGCGGCCAGCAGGTCGTGGCCGGCCAGGATTTCGGGGATGGCCCGCGCCTGGATCGGAGTGGGGACGGAATAGCCTTCATCCGCGACGGCGCGCAACAGGCCGTCGGCGAGGCCGAGGGTGGCAAATGACATGTGAACAGACTCCTGAATGTGCCCGCCCCGCGGATCACATGATCCAGAGGGCCGGTTCAGGCAGCTGTATGAAAGGTTTCGAGGGAAAGCCGGGAAGGCTCAAACGCGACGCTTGCGGGAGGCGGGGTCGTGAGACTCCGCGGCGAACCGGACGCTGAATCACCGCAAGCGGCGCGCACTATACGCGAGTCGTCCCCGATCGCCTAATGGCCGCCAGCATCTGCGCTCGCGCCCTGCGCGTAGTCGGCCGCCAGGTGCGCCATGACGCGCACGCCGAGCTTGAGCACCGCTTCGTCGTAGTCGAAGCGCGGTGAATGGTTCGACGGGTAACCGTCGGCCGGCGCGCTCGCCGGACGGCCACCGAGGAACAGGTACACCCCGGGGATTTCCTGCGCGAAGAACGAGAAGTCCTCGGCGCCGAGGATCGGCGGCACCTCGACCAGCTTGTCGCCGGCCACCCGGCGCAGCGTCGGCACCATGCGGGCCATGAGCCTGGCGTCGTTGACCGTGACCGGGTAGGAGGTGTGCTGGCTGAAGGCGACTTTGACCGTCGCCCCGGCGCTGTGCGCGATGTCCACGGCGATGCGCCGTACCCGGTCGTGCAACTGCTGGCGCATGTCGGCGTCGAGCGCGCGCAGCGTGCCCTTCATCGTGACCGAATCCGGAATGATGTTGTTGCGCGTGCCGCCCTCGATCTTGCCGATGGTGACGATCACCGGCGCCTTGGTCACGTCCATCTGCCGGCTCGCGATCGTCTGCAGCGCCATCACGATCTGGGAGGCGACCACGATCGGGTCCACGCCCTTCCACGGCGCGGCGCCGTGCGCGCCCTTGCCCTCGACCACGATCTCGAGGTCGTCGGCGCTCGCCAGCATGCCGCCGGCGCGCCAGCCCACTTCGCCGGCGGTGCCCACGGCGGTGAGGATGTGCTGGCCGAAAATGACCTCCGGCCTGGGATCCTTCGTCAGCACGCCTTGCTTGACCATGAGCTTCGCGCCGCCTTCCTCGCCGATCGGCGCGCCTTCCTCGGCCGGCTGGAAGATGAACTTCACCGTGCCCGGCCACTGGTCCCTGAGCCTGGCGATGACCTCGGCGGCGCCGAGCAACATGGCGACGTGGCCGTCGTGACCGCAGGCGTGCATCACGCCGACGTCCTTGCCGTCGTAGGTCGTCCTGACCTTCGAGCGGAATGGCAGGCTGGTTTCTTCGGTCACCGGCAGCGCGTCGATGTCGGCGCGCAGCGCGACGACGGGGCCGGGCTTGCCGCCACGCAGGATGCCGATCACGCCGGTCTTGGCCACGCCGGTCTGCACCTCGATGCCGACGTTGCGCAGGTGTTTGGCGATGTACTTGGCGGTCTCGAACTCGCGGTTGCCGAGCTCGGGATTCTGGTGGATGTGGCGGCGATGCTGGATCACCTTGGGCTCGACCTTGTCGGCGAGCGGATCGATCTGCGCGGCCAGGCCCTGCGCCGAGGCGGCGCCGGGAACCAGCAGGGCCAGCAGGACAGCGGTGTGCAGCAGTCTCATGGAACGCTCCTGAAGTCGATGCTCAACCCATGAAGAACGCGTTGAACTTGTTGCCGTCGAGGTCGCGGAAATAGCCGGCATAGAAACCGTCGCCGCGCGGGCCGGGCTTGCCCTCATCGGTGGCGCCCAGCGAAATCGCCTTGGCGTAGATCGCGTCCACCTGTTCCTTCGACTTCGCCGCGAGCGCGACCATCATGCCGTTGCCGATGGTGGCGGCCTTGCCGTCGTAGGGCTTGGTCAGCGCCACGCCCGGGCCGCGGCCGGTGCCCCAGACGATGAACGTCTTGAAATCCATCGTGCGCTTGGCGCCGAGCTCGGCGAGCAGCGCGTCGTAATACTTCGCGGCGCGCGGGAAATCATTGGTGCCGACGGTGACGTAGCCGATCATGAGGGCTCTCCTATAGCAGCGTGCGACGCAAATCAGCGAGTGACTTCGAAAGCGCGACGATGAAGCGCGCGGCGGCAGCGCCGTCGATGACGCGATGGTCGTAGGACAGCGACAGCGGGCACAGCAGGCGCGGCGCGAACTGCTGGCCGTCCCACACCGGCTTGGTCTGCGAGCGCGACACGCCGAGGATGGCGACTTCGGGCGCGTTCACGATCGGCGTGAAATGCGCGCCGCCGATGCCGCCGAGCGAGGAGATCGAGAAGCAGCCGCCCTTCATCTCGTCGGGCTTGAGCTTGCCGTCACGGGCCTTCTTGGCCAGCTCGGCGCACTCCTGGGCAAGCTGCACTATCCCCTTGTTCCATATGTCTTTTATGACTGGTACGACCAGTCCGTTCTCGGTGTCCGCGGCGAACCCGATGTTGCAGTACTTCTTCAGGATCAGGCTCTCGCCGTCGGGCGCCAGCGAGGAGTTGAACTCGGGGTATTGCTTCATGACGACGCTGACCGCTTTCATGACGAAGGGCAGCAGCGTCAGCTTCACGCCCGACTCTTCCGACTGCGCCTTGCGGAAGGCCTCCAGCTCGGTGATGTCGGCCTCTTCGTTCTGCGTGACGTGCGGGATGTTCAGCCAGGCGCGGTGCAGGTACTGCGCCGAGATCTTGCGGATGCGCGCCAGCGGCTTGGTCTCGATCGCGCCGAACTGCGAGAAATCCACCGCCGGCATCTGCGGAATGCCGGCGCCGCTGGCCGCCCTTGGTGAACTCGCCAACGCTTGCTTGGTGAAGTCCTGCACGTCCTCGGCCGAGATGCGGCCCTTGAGGCCGGTGCCCTGCACCTTCGACAGGTCCACGCCGAACTCGCGCGCGAGCTTGCGCACGGCAGGCGAGGCGTGGGGAACCTGGCCGCCCGCCTGCGCGGCCCATGGCGTCAGCGCCCCCTCACCCGGCGCGCTGCGCGCGCCGGCCTCTGCCCGTTGGGGAGAGGTGACCGCAGGCTGTGGCGCGGGCACGCTCGTCGCGGCCGCCACCGGTGCAGCGGCGGGTGCACCGCCGGCAACTTCCAGCACGCAGATGGCCGAGCCCTTGGAAACCTTCGCGCCGACCTTGAGCTTCATGCCGCGCACGACGCCGGCGGCCGGCGAAGGCACTTCCATCGTCGCCTTTACGGACTCGAGCACGTCAAGCGTCGCGTCCTTGTCGCCGGCAAAGACGTCCTTCACCAGCACCTCGATCACCGGGATGTCGTGGTAGTCGCCGATGTCGGGCACGGTGACGTCCATCCTCGAGGTGCCGCCGGCAGCCGGAGCGGCAGCAGGCGCAGGCGCGGCTTTCGGCGACGGCGCGGCAGCGGGCGCGGGCCTTGGCGCCTCGGCTTTGGGCGCAGGCGAGGGCGCTTGCGCCGCGCCATCGGACTCGAGCGCCATGATCACGTCGCCTTGCGACAGCTTGTCCCCGACCTTGACCTTGATGCCGCGCACGACGCCCGCTTCGGGCGCCGGCACTTCCATCGTCGCCTTTTCGGACTCGAGCGTGATGAGCGTCGCGTCCTTTTCGACGCGCTCGCCCTCCTTCACCAGGACTTCGATGACGGGGACGTTCTTGTAGTCGCCGATGTCGGGGACCTTGACGTCGCTTTTCGCCATGCCCTTACACCGTCACCGGGTTGGGCTTGTCCGCGCGGATGCCGAAGATCTTCATCGCCTGCGTGACTTTCTCCGCGCCGATCGTGCCGGCGTCGGCCAGCGCCTTGAGCGCCTTGACCGTGATCCAGCGGCGGTCCACTTCGAAGAAATCCCGCAGCGCCGGACGGTTGTCCGAGCGGCCGTAGCCGTCGGTGCCGAGGGCGTAGTACGCCATCGGGACGTACGGCCGGATCTGCTCGGAGAACGCCTTGACGTAATCGGTGCTGGCGATCGCCGGCCCCTTGCGGCCTTCGAGCAATTGGGTGACGTAGCTCTTCTTCGCCTTCTTCTCGGGGTTGAGCAGGTTCCAGCGGTCCACGTCCTGGCCGTCGCGGCACAGCTCGTTGAACGAGGTCGCGCTCCAGACATCGCTGGTCACGCCGAACTCCTCCTTGAGCAGCTCGGCCGCCGCGATGACCTCGCGCAGGATCGAGCCGGAGCCCAGCAGCTGCACGTGGGCCTTGGCCGGTTTCTTCTCCTCGGAGAACAGGTACATGCCCTTGACGATGCCGTCCTCGGCGCCCTTGGGCAGGGCCGGGTGCAGGTGGTTCTCGTTGTAGACCGTCAGGTAGTAGTAGACGTCCTTGTGCTGGACGTACATCTCTTCCATGCCGTGGTGCAGCAGCACGGCGAGTTCGTAGGAGAAGGCCGGATCGTAGGAGCGGCAGTTCGGCACCAGCGACGCCATCACCTGTGAATGGCCGTCTTCGTGCTGCAGGCCCTCGCCGTTCAGCGTGGTGCGGCCGGCGGTGGCGCCGAGCAGGAAGCCGCGCGCGCGCATGTCGCCGGCGGCCCAGCACAGGTCGGCGACGCGCTGGAAGCCGAACATCGAATAGAAGATGAAGAACGGCAGCGTCGGCACGCCGTGGTTCGCGTACGACGTTGCCGCCGCGATCCACGAGGACATGGCGCCGGCCTCGGTGATGCCTTCCTCGAGGATCTGGCCCTTGACGTCTTCCTTGTAGTACGCGAGCTGGTCGGAATCCTCCGGCTTGTACTTCTGGCCGACGATGGAATAGATGCCGAGCTGGCGGAACATGCCCTCCATGCCGAAGGTGCGCGCCTCGTCCGGGATGATCGGCACGACCCTGGGGCCAACCGTCTTGTCGCGCAGCAAGGTCTGGAGGAACTGCACGAACGCCATGGTCGTGCTGATCTCGCGCTCGCCGCTGGACTCGAGCTGGCGGGCGAAGGTGGACAGCGGCGGGATCGCCAGCTTCTCCTTCGACACGCGCCGCTGCGGCAGGAAGCCACCGAGCTGCTTGCGGCGCTCCTTCAGGTAGGTGATCTCCGGTGAATCCTCGGCCGGCCGGTAGAACGGCGTCGAGGCGATCGCCTCGTCGGAGATCGGCAGCTTGAAGCGGTCGCGGAACGCCTTCAGCTCGTCCTCGCCCATCTTCTTCTGCTGGTGCGTGATGTTCTGGCCCTCGCCGGCCTCGCCCATGCCGTAGCCCTTCACGGTCTTGGCGAGGATCACGGTGGGCCGGCCGTTGGCCTTGTTCACCGCCTCGTGGTACGCAGCGTAAATCTTGTGCGGATCGTGGCCGCCGCGATTGAGCTGCGCGATGTCCTCGTCGGACATGGTCTCGACCAGGCGCGCCAGCTCGGGGAACTTGCCGAAGAAATTGTCGCGCGTGTACTTGCCGCCCTTGGCCTTGAAGTTCTGGAACTCGCCGTCGACCGTCTCGTTGAACGCCCGCAGCAGCGTGCCGCTCTTGTCCTGCGCGATCAGCCCGTCCCAGGCCGCGCCCCACACCACCTTGATCACGTTCCAGCCGGCGCCGCGGAACACGCCCTCGAGCTCCTGGATGATCTTGCCGTTGCCGCGCACCGGGCCGTCGAGGCGCTGCAGGTTGCAGTTGACGACGAAGATCAGGTTGTCGAGCTGCTCGCGCTCGGCGATGTCCACCGCGCCGAGCGACTCGGGCTCGTCCATCTCGCCGTCGCCGCAGAAGCACCACACCTTGCGGGCCTCGGTGTTGGCGAGGCCGCGGTTGTGCAGGTACTTCATGAAGCGCGCCTGGTAGATCGCCATGATCGGGCCCAGGCCCATCGACACCGTCGCGAGCTGCCAGAACTCCGGCATCAGCCACGAATGCGGATATGAGGGCAGGCCCTTGCCCTTGGCTTCCATGCGGAAGTTCTTGAGCTGCTCCTCGCTGATGCGGCCCTCGAGATAGGCGCGCGCATAGATGCCGGGCGTGCAGTGGCCCTGGATGTAGACCAGGTCGGCGCCCTGCGGGTGGTCCGGGCCCTTCCAGAAATGGTTGAAGCCGACGTCGTACAGCGTCGCGGCGCTGGCGAAGCTGGCGATGTGCCCGCCGATGCCCGCGTGCTCACGGTTCGAGTTGACCACCATCGCCAGCGCGTTCCAGCGGATGATCGAGCGGATCTTCCACTCGAGGGCGTGGTCGCCGGGCGAGCGCTGCTCGAGGTGCAGCGGGATGCTGTTGACGTAGGCCGTGGTCGGGTTGAACGGCAGGAAGCTGCCGCTGCGACGCGCCTTTTCGACCAGGGATTCGAGCAGGAAGTGGGCGCGCTCGGGACCTTCGCGCTCCAGCACCGCCTCCAGGGCCTCGAGCCACTCGCGGGTTTCCTGCGGATCGACGTCCTGCGCAGGTCCCCGGGGCTGTTCGTCTGCCGTCATCGCGCCTCCTGGGTCAGGGGCGCATGGTATCGGAATTGGGAAGCGAGGAACCTAGTGCGTTCCCTTAGGGAACCTACAGGAGCCCGTTTCGCTGCATCCACTGCATCGACCGGTGCAGCAAATCGGCGATGCGCTCGCTGTCGTCGCCCACTCCCAGGTGGATGCCCTCGACGTCGATGCGCTCGACCGTGGCGTCCGATTCCTGCAGCGCGGTCCACAGCGATTCGGTCGCGGCTTGCGGGATGAAGTCGTCCTGCGAGGCGGTGAACATCACGGCCTTCTGCGAGGCGCGCAGCTGGCGCGCCTGCGCGGCGATGTCCGGAATCTCGCAGTACCAGTTGATCCATTCGGCCAGCCAGCGCGACGGCCGCGCCACCCAGTCGCCGTACTTCGGGCGGTACTTGCGGGCGATGAGGTTGCCGATCACTGCGGTCACATCGCCCATGCCCTGCACCAGGATCACGCCGGGAATGGGGCTGCGCGCCGCGCCGACGGTGGCGAAGGGCGCTCCGGCGCTGGCGCCGACCACGGTGATGCGCCGCGGGTCGATGGCCGGATGGCGCGCCAGCGCCTCGTGCAGTTTGACCACGCCCTCGAAGGCGCCGTGGATCGCGGCGCGCGCCTCGGGCGCGTAGCGCAGGCTGTCCGGGAAACGGAACTTGCGCGGCGGCTCGAACGGATAGTCGAACGTGGCCCACACCACTGGCCGCTCGCTGTGCACCAGGTCCAGCACTTTCCCGGCGCGGCGGAAGCCGCCGAACAGCATCAGCGCCGGCAGCGGGCCGCGCGCGCCTTCGGGAATGCGCAGCTGCGCCGGCAGCTCGCGGCCGTCGTCGAGCGTCAGCGTCAGCGTTTCGGTGCGGAACGCTGTTTTAACCGCGGGTTCCGCGTGCGCGGGCGCGGCCGGCGCCAGCAGCGCCAGCGCCAGCAGCGCCGCGCTAAGGCGCGGCGCGCAGCGCGCGGTCGATGAAGTCCTGCCAGGTTTCATCCGGCGTCCAGATCCGGTGCAGCGCCATCTCGGCCTCGGCGACCGGATGGCCGAGCTTGAGCACGCGGTACAGGAACAGGAAGGCCGAGACGCGCTTGTTGGCGATGCAGTGCACGAACACCTTGCCGCGCAACTGCTCCATCGCGTCGAAAAAATCCCGCAGGTCTTCCGGGCGCGGCGCTCCGAACTCCACCGGGATGTGCACGTACTGCATGCCCATCCCGGTGACGAGCTCCGCCTCGCCGGCCAGCGCGCCGGGCGAGGTGGCCAGCGCGAGGTTGATGACCGCCTTGTAGCCCTCGCTCGCCACCAGCAGGAACTGCTCGGCGGTCGGCTGGCCGCCGGTGCCGACGTTCGCGCCGAACGGCAGGAAGGCGAAGATGTCCTGCAGCGGGCTGATCTTGCGCACTTCCGGGTGGTGGCCGCGCGCGGCGAGCCAGTCGCGCATCGCATGACCGGTGCCGGTGGGCCAGGGCCGCACCTGCTCGGGCGCGAGCAGCTTGTACTCGGCCAGCTCGTGGTTGAGCGTGATCGCGCCGCTCGCCTTCACGTGGAAGGCGATGATCAGCTGGTTCATCTGCTGGAAGCCGTAGTGGCCGACAAACCCCTCGATCGTGCCGGTGAGCCCGACCTCCTCCTGCACCTCGCGCAGGATGCCGGTCTCCGGCGTTTCATCCTTCTCGAGGAATCCCGTGACCAGGCCGAAGAACTTCTCGGGCCAGAGCTTGTTGCGCGCCAGCAGCACGCGGCCGTCGTGCTCGATGATCGCCGCGACCACCGGCACCGGGTTGTTCCAGTGGACGAAGCCGCAAGCCTTGTCGGGGCACTTCTGGCGCGTCACGCCGTCGTACTCGACCGTCTCGAGCGGCTGGGTGCAGCGCGGACAGAACTTGAACGGTCGGCTCATCGCAGGGCCTTGATGAGGGCCCAACCATACAGCAGCGCATTTGACGCAGCCAGCACGATGGCGATCCAGGTCTGGTGTGTCGGCGTGAGGCCTGTGGGATAGATCAGCGGCATCACGTAGTGGTCGATGAAGGTGCCCGAATAGCCGGCTTCGCCGGCCACGCGGCGCAACGAGTTCTCCAGCGGCGTCAGCGGGCAGATGCCGTGGGTCGCCGCGATCCACACGGCCCAGGACAGCGCGGGC
>JANNLM010000347.1:0-7519 GCA_031396825.1 Gammaproteobacteria bacterium
GCGCCGGACCTCAAGCAGCTGTTCGCGAAGATCTCCCACACGCCCGCGCCGCGCGTCGAGGAGACGCGCCCCGACGTGCCGCCGGCGGTGTGCGCGGTCGTGGCGAACCTGCTGCAGAAGCGCGCGCGCGACCGCTTCCAGTCCGGCAAGGAGCTGGCCGGCGAGCTGGCGCGGCAGTTCGACGCGCTGCGCGTGCAGGAGCGCCAGCAGGCGCGGCGCGACAACAGCCACTCGCTGCGCGCGCTGCGCTTCTTCGACCGCTTCAGCGACAGCGAGGTCGAGGAAGTGTTGAACGCGAGCACGCTGTCGCACCACGCCGCCGGCTCGGTGATCGTGCAGGAGGGCGAGATCGAGAACGCGTTCTACATCGTCGTGGTCGGCAGCGCCGAAGTGCGGCGCATGGGGCGCGCGCTGCACCGGCTGGACAAGGGCGATTGCCACGGCGAGTCCGGCCTGCTGCCGAACCAGCGCAGCACGTCCTCGGTGATCGCGCATTCGCAGGTGCTGGCGCTGAAGGTCAGCGGCACGCGCCTCGAGCAGCGCTCCGAGGGCTGCCAGCTGCGGTTCTACAAGACCTTCCTCGAGTCGATGATCTTCCGCCTGTCGGCGACCGCCGCGAAGGCCCCGAAGTAGGGGTGCCTACGCCGCAGCCGCCGGAGCGGCCTGCGCCACCTGCATCGGGAAGCGCACCTCGAAGCTCGTGCCCTGGTCGGCGGCGCTGGTGGCGTCGATGGTGCCGCCGAGGCGCTGCGTGACGAGGTTGTAGACGATGTGCATGCCCAGGCCGCTGCCGCCGCTGCCGCGCTTAGTGGTGAAGAACGGGTCGTAGATGCGCTTGAGGTGCTCCGGCGACATGCCGACGCCGTTGTCGGCGTAGCGCAGCACGATGGCGCCGGGCTCCTCGCGCGCGCTGATGCCGATGTGGCCGCGGCGGCCTTCCGGGAAGGCGTGCAGCAGCGAGTTGGTGACCAGGTTGGTGACGACCTGCGCCAGCGCGCCGGGGTAGGAGTCCAGCTCGAGGTCGGCGGGGCAGTCCACCGTCACGGTGTGGCCGGTGCGGTTCAGGCGCGGCGCCAGGCTCAGCAGCACCTCGTCGACGTAGGCCTTCAGCAGGAAGCGCCGGCGCTCGCCGCTCGACTGGTCCACCGCGACCTGCTTGAAGCTGCGGATCAGCTCGGCGGCGCGCTGCAGGTTGGTCATCAGGATCTGCGTCGAGTCGGCGGTCACACCGATGAAGCGCTCCAGCTCGCTGCGCGTCAATTTGCCCTCGGTGTGCAGCCTCTGCAGCCGCTGCGCCCACTCCTGCAGGGTCGAGGCGGCGGTGACGCCGACGCCGACCGGCGTGTTGATCTCGTGGGCGATGCCGGCGACCAGCGAGCCGAGCGACGCCATCTTCTCGCTCTGCACCAGCTGCGTCTGGGTCAGTTTCAGGCGCATCAGCGCCTGCTCGAGGTCCTCGTTGGCGTGCGTCTTCTCGCGCACCTCCTGGGCCAGCGCATCGCGCGCCTCCTGCAGTTCGCCCTCGCGTTCGGCCAGCTGGGCCAGCATGGCGTTGAAGTCGCCGACCAGCTGGTCCATCTCCTGCGTGGCGCCGGGGCCGCGTCCACGGCGCGGCGCCGCGTCGGCAGGGGCGCTGGCGGCTGCGCCGGGTTGCGCTCGCGCCAGCTCGGCCACGCGGCGCTCGAGCACGCGGTTGGCGCCCGCCAGCGCGTCCTCGGCGATCTGCCGCTCGCGCACCAGTTCGAGCAACTCGCGCTCGCGCGCCTGCAATTGGCGCAGGCGTCGGCGCTGCAGCCGCATGCCGATGAACACGGCCAGCCCCAGCGCCAGCACGTAGACCGCGTAGAACGCGCGGCGCTGGTAGAAGTAGGGTTTCAGGTTGAATTCCTGCGTCGCGCCCTGTTCGTTCCACAGGCCGTCGTTGTTGCTGGCGGCGACGCGGAACGCGTAGCGGCCCGGCGGCAGGTTGGTGTAGCTGGCGGAGCGGTGCGTTCCGGCCTGCACCCAGTCCTCGTCGTAGCCCTCGAGTTTGTAGCGGAACTGCACCTTCTCCGGCGCCAGCAGCGATAGCGCGGTGAACTGGAAGTCGAGGCGGCTGCGCCCCGGCGGCAGCTCGACCGGCGCGCCCACGTCCACGTCGCGTTCGTTGACGCGGAACTCCTCGACCACCACTGGCGGCGGCAGCGTGTTCACCGGCAGGCGGCTGGGATCCACGCTGGTGATGCCCTGCACGGTCGGGAACCACAGGCGGCCATCGCGCGCCTTCCAGCCCGCCGGCTGGTGGGCGCCGTTGCACTCGGCGCTGCGCATGCCGTCGGCCATGCCGAAGGCGGCGGGCGTGATCTGGCGCAGGCGGCCGGCGGCGAACTCGTCGAGCTCGCGCTTGCTGATGCGGGCGACGCCGTGGTTGGAACTCAGCCACAGGTTGCCGCGGTCGTCGTCGAGGATCTGGAACACGACGTCGTCGAGCAGGCCGTCGCGCGCGGTGTAGGCGCTGAACTTGCCGTCCTTGTAACGGTTCAGGCCGCCGCCGAAAGTGCCGATCCAGAGCGTGCCGTCGGCGTCCTCGTGCACGCTCAACACCAGGTCGCTCGACAGGCCCTCCTTCCTGGTCAGCGCGGTGAACGTGCCGTCCTTGAAGCGGTTGAGGCCGCCGCCGAGCGTGGCGATCCAAAGGCCGCCGCCGCGCGCCTCGAGCACGTAGCGCACGTCGTTGCTGGAGAGGCCGTCGGCCATGGTGTAGGCGCGGAAGCGCCCGTTCTCCAGCTTGTTGAGGCCGCCCGAGCGCGTGCCGGCCCACAGCGTGCCCTGGCTGTCCTCGAGCAGGCCGAGCACCGTGTCGTGCGACAGGCCCTGGGCCTTGCCGTATTTCGTGACGCGGCCCTGGTGCAGGCGATTGACCCCGGCGCCGAGCGTGCCGGCCCACAGCGCGCCGTCGCGGCCCAGCGCCAGCGACAGCACGACGTTGCTCGACAGGCCCTGCTTCGTGGTCCAGGTCGTGAAGCTGCCGTTCTGATAGCGCGCGAGCCCCCCAAATGTCCCGATCCAGAGCTCGCCGTCGGGGCCCTCGACGATGCTGCGCGCGTTGTCGTTGGGCAGGCCTTCCGAGCTGGTGTAGCTGATGAACTTGCTGTCCTTGAGCCGGCTGAGGCCGCCGGAGTCGGTGCCGATCCAAAGGCTGCCTTCGCGGTCCTCGTAGAGCGCGCCGACGTTGTCGCCGGCCAGGCCCTGCCGGGCGGTGAAGGCGCTGAACCTGCCGTCCTTGAAGCGGTTGAGGCCGCCGCCGTCGGTGCCGATCCACAGGTTGCCGTCGCGGTCGCGGAACAGCGAGCGGATGTTGTCGTTGGTCAGGCCGTCGCGCGTGCGGTACACGGTGATCTTGCCGTCGCGATAGTGGTTGAGGCCGGCGCCGGTGCCGATCCAGAAACTGCCGTCGCGGTCCTCGAGCAGCGCGTAGACGGTGTCGTGCGACAGGCCCTGCTTGGTGGTGAGCGCCGTGATCGCGCCGTCGCGAAGCCAGTTGACGCCGCCGCCATCGGTGCCGATCCACAGCGTGCCGTCGCGGTCGGCGCGCAAGGCGTCGATGGTGTTGCTGGACAGGCCGTCCTTGGTCGTCAGCACGGTGACCACGCCTTCCTTGTAGCGGTTGAGGCCGCCGCCGCGCGTGCCGATCCACAGCGCGCCGTCCGGCGTCTGCCACAGCGCGTGGATGGCGTCGTCCGACAGGCCCTGCTCCTTGCCGAAATTGACGAACACGCCGTCCTTCATGCGGGTCAGGCCGCCGCCGCGCGTGCCGATCCACAGGCTGCCGTCGAGGTCCTCCAGCATCGTCCAGACGTCGTTGTGGCGGATCTGGTCGGTGGTTTTCGAGTTGAACACCTTGAAGCGGACGCCGTCGAAGCGTGCCAGGCCTTCCTGCGTCCCGAGCCACAGGTAGCCGTCGTGGGTCTGCAGGATCGAGACCACCGAGTTCTGCGGCAGGGAGCCCTCGGTCTGGTCGGCGCGCCAGGCGCGGTGGCTGTACTGGGTGATGGCGAGGTCGGGGTTGACGGCGTCGGCCGACAGCGTGCACAGCAGCGCGGGCAGGGCGAGTACCGCCCCCCATGCCATTCGCCGTGATGTCGTGGCCCCGAACGCCATCGGCTCCCCCGCGTGGTCTCCCGGCCACTATAAAACCTCGTCCCCGGGAAAACGGCGCGGTGCGACGAAAGTCCACGCCGTACGAAAGTCGCGTGACCAAAGTACACGCCTACTTAGGTCTCGAAAGCCCCCAAAGTCCAATGTTGCTGCGCGCAGCCGGTCGGTATGTTTTGCCCACGACACGGAGAAACACCCATGCGACAGCAGCGCCTCTGGTCCCTGATCCTCGCCCTCACCGGCGCTGTCCTGTCGCTCGCGCCGGTCAACGCCACCGAGCCCACCGCGCTGACCTGGATCGTCACCTACGATGCGCCGCCGACGGCGTCGCAGCTCGAGGCGCTGACCGGCATCGCCTCGCAGGTCCACGGCTACCAGCACCTGCCGGCCGCCGTCGCGGTGGTGCCGCCGGGCACCACCGGACTGCTGGGCAACCTGCCGGGCGTGCGCGGCGTCTACCCGAACCGCAGCCTGCAGAAAGCGCTGGCGCAGTCGGTCGCGGCGATCCACGCCGACGGCGTCTGGGCCGACGGCTACACCGGCGCCGGCATCGGCATCGCGGTCGTCGACACCGGCGTCGACGGCACGCATCCCGACCTGTGCGCGGCGGTCGAGTTCTGCAACGGCACCGCCGTCAAGACCGTGCAGAACGTGAAGTTCCTCGGCAACCAGGCCTACCTCGACCCGGTGGTCGTGCTGGAGAACCAGATCAGCACCGATTCGAGCTCGGGCCACGGCTCGCACGTGTCTGGCATCGCCGCCGGCCTCGGCACGGGCAGCTCGACCCCGAGCAAGTACCGCGGCGTCGCGCCGGGCGCGAAGCTGATCGGCCTCGGCACCGGCGAAGCGCTGGAAGTGGTGACCGTGCTGGCCGCGTGGGACTGGATCCTCGCCAACCACGGCAACCCCGCCTACAACATCAAGGTGGTCAACAATTCCTGGGGCCCGGGCCCCGGCGCCCAGTACGACCCGAACGAGCCGGTCCAGCGCGGCATCAACGCGCTGTACGACGCCGGCATGACGGTCGTGTTCAGCGCCGGCAACGCCGGCCCGGTCACCGACTCGATCAACATCTTCAGCGTCAACCCGAAGGCGATCTCGGTTGGCGCCACCACCAAGGGCCTCCACGCCGGCGTGTTTTCCAGCCGCGGCGTCCCGGGTCATTCGATGCTGCGCCCGACCGTGGCCACACCGGGCATGTTCATCGCCTCGGTGCGCGCACGCACCGGCTTCGCCACCGACGCCACCGACCTCACCGGCCCCGACGCGAACTACCCGATCCTGCCGCCGGACACCGTCAACTACGCCTTCGCCACCGGCACGTCGATGGCCGCGCCGCACGTGACCGGTGTCGTCGCGCTGATGCAGCAGGCCGCGATCCAGCAGCTCGGCCGTTACCTGACGCCGGCGGAAGTGCGCAACGTGCTGCAGAACACCGCGGTGTCGAACGAAGGCACGCCGAGCGGCCTGCCCAACTACCAGGGCTACACCATGGGCGCGGGCCTGGTCGATGCGCTCGCCGCGGTGCGCTCGATCGCCGCCGGCACGACCCTGCAGCCCTACAACGACTACGTGGTCGAGGACGTGCGCACCTTCAAGGGCGCCATCACCACCAACTCGTCGTTCGAGACGACCTACACGGTTGCGCCGGGCGCGGTCTCGCTGGACGTCATGGTCGACTGGGCCCAGGGCGCGCAGGACATCGACCTCGACCTGTATCGCCCCGACGGCTCGCTATACCTGTCCACGATGCTGCTGCTCGGCACCACCGAGGGCCCGAACCAGTATTCGTCGGCCTTCAGCAACCAGCCGAACGAGCGCATCAACGTCAACTACCCGCAGGCCGGCACCTGGCGCGCCGTCGTCAAGGGCACGGCGGTGGCGAGCGAGACGGCCTTCGGCGCCTGGTCCGTCGTCTATCCGGACGGCACGGTGCTGGCGCCGGCGCAGAGCGCCGCGAGCGTCGTGGTGACCGCGCCGGCCACGCCGGGCGTCGCCGGGCAGGCGGTCACGGTCACCGCTTCGGTCACCGATGCCAACGGCTTCCCGGTGTCGGATGTGGCGATCAACTGGAGCAGCGCCGGCGTCGGCGCCGTGATCACCGCCGAGCCGCGCACCGACGGACGCGGCACGGCCATGGCGACGCTCAACGCCAATTCGCTCGGCACGCAGACGGTCACGGCGAGAGCCGGCACCGCCTCCGGCAGCGCCAGCGTGCAGTGGATCGGCCTGCCGCCGGTCACGATCCCGACGCCGCCGGCCAGCACCCCCGGCAAGATCTCCGGTGGCGGCCACATCTCGAACCCGGCCAAGAAGCACTTCGCCTTCTTCGCCGAATACACCGCGCAGTCCACCAAGGTCGGCGGTGAGATGAAGTTCGACGACAAGAACGGCATGAAAGTGGAAGCCACGGCGCTGGGCTCGCTGACGGTCAGCGGCGGCAACGCGACGCTCAAAGGTGATGCCAGCGTCAACGGCGTCGCCGGCTACAAGTTCACGCTGTCGGTCGTCGACAACGGCGAGCCGGGCAACGGCGATACGTACCAGCTGCACCTGACGCAACCGGCCAATCCGACCTACAGCTACGACACCACGGTCGACAACCTGAGCGGCGGCAACATCCAGGTCCAGTCCTACTGAGGAACTCCGGGGAACGGGAGGGGCGCGTCAGGTAGACTGCGCCCCTTCCTGTTTTGGAAGCCGCCATGGATTCCGCGCCGCTGAAGCGCTTCGTCGACACGCTCTGGGAAGACGAGATCGTCCCCCGGCTGACCGAGTACATCCGCATCCCGAACAAGTCGCCGGTGTTCGACCCGCAATGGGCCGCGCACGGCTACATGGACGACGCGGTGAAGCTGATGGAGACCTGGGCGCGCGCCAAGCTGGCCGCGTTCAAGGGCGCGACGCTGGATGTGGTGCGCCTGGAAGGGCGCACGCCGCTGATCTACATCGACCTGCCCGCGGTTCACGGCGGCCGCCAGGACGACTGCGTGATCCTGTACGGCCACCTCGACAAGCAGCCCGAGTTCGTCGGCTGGTCCGACGGCCTTGGCCCGTGGACGCCGGTGCGCCGCGGCGACCGCCTGTACGGGCGCGGCGGCGCCGACGACGGCTACTCCATCTTCGGCTCGCTCGCCGCTCTGCTCGCGCTGAACGAGCAGAAAGTGCCGCGCTCGCGCTGCGTGGTGATGATCGAGGCTTGCGAGGAGTCCGGCAGCTACGACCTGCCGTTCTACGTCGACCATCTCAAGGACCGCATCGGCAAGCCCTCGCTGGTCATCTGCCTCGACTCGGGTTGCGGCAACTACGAGCAGCTGTGGCTGACCACCAGCCTGCGCGGCATGGCCGGCGGCAACCTGCGCGTACAGGTGCTCACGGAAGG
>JANNLM010000355.1:0-4329 GCA_031396825.1 Gammaproteobacteria bacterium
GCGACGAAGGTGGGTCATTGGATATCCGCGGGTCGGTTGTTTAACAGCTTGATTCAACAGGGAGTTTACTAGGGGAATTCGAAGTTTAGATGCGTCAGGCCGGCAAAGGGTTGCGCCTGCCCCTCAGGTCGCCGGGTAGACCAGGCTGGCCAGCTCGCTGCGGCTGTTGACCCCGAGCTTGCGGTAGATGCGGTACAGGTGGTTGGCCACCGTGGACGGCGCCACGCCGATCTTGCGGGCAGCCTGCTTGAACGACAGGCCCTGGGTCACCGCGAACACGGTCTCGCGCTCGCGCAGGGTCAGGCGGTCGAGCGGCCCGGCTTCCCAGACCAGGATGCAGGACAGGTCGCCCACCGGCTGGGCCTTGATGCACAGGCCCTCCACGGTGCGGGTCTCGCCCTGCGGCGGGATGGCGAACGGCAGCCGGTTCAGGCGCTTGCCCTTGAAGTGCTTCTCGAGCAGGTCGAGGAAGCGCGGCTGCACCTCGTGGAAGGCGCCTTCCTTGTCCACCACGGCGGCGGCGCCACCGGCCTCGCGCTCCTCGATGAAGGTGCGCAGCAGGTGCAGGAAGTAGGCGTGCGAAGAGGCCTGGAACAGGTGGAAGGTGGCGCGCTTGTGCAGCGCCTTCTCGGCCGGCGTGAAGCTGGCCTTGCGCGAGAAGCGGTACAGGCTCAGCAGCGACACCAGGCCGCTGCGCGGTTCGACGTGCGCGGTGGACAGGATGCGCTGGATGTTGAACGGCTTGAAGGCGCGCTCGTAGAACTCGGAAGCGAAGAACTTGCGGTCCGGCACGCAACTCTCCATGTCGATCGGCGTGTCGAGGTTGGTGACGATCTTCGGGATCATCGGGTTGATCGGCCGCGTCTCCTCGAGCGCGCGCGGGTACTCCTCGGGCACGCCGATCAGCGTGGTGGTGTGGAAGCGCCAGTTGCGCACGTTGCCGCTGCCCCATAGCGCGCCGTCAAACGGCACCAGCGGCTTGAGGCAATGCAGGGCCCACGAGCGATAGCCTTCCGGCGGCACCGACAGGCCGGAGCGGTACAACTCAGAGACGAAACTATCGAACGCCTGACCGGACGCTTGCACTGGTGACACCCCCGATTGAGCGAATTATATCCGGCGGAAAAACTGGTCGACGTCGGCGGCGTCCTGGTGCATGCCGAAGCCGATGCGCAGGCGGTCGTCGCGGCAGTCGACCAGCACGCCGGCGGCGAGCAGGCGGTCGTGCAGCTGCGGCGCGTTGCGGTCGCGGAACACCAGGAAATTGCCGCGCGGCGTGCCGGCCGCAGGCAGCAGTTCTGCGCCCGGCAGCGCGCCGGCGCCCTGGCGCTGGTCGAGGAAGCGCTGCTGCAGGCCCTCGACGTGGGCGCGGATCGCCGCGACGTCCGCGCCGATCGACTGCAGCCAGTCCTGCACCGCGACCATGCGGTAGAGCGCGGTCGGGTCGAAGGTCGCGCCCAGGAAGCGGCCGCCGCCTTCGGCGTAGGGCACCTCGCCGGCCTGGGCCTGCGCCAGCGTGCCGAACGAGGCGAACCAGCCGGTGTCGCGCGGGCGCGGCGCATAGCCGGGCGGGCAGTGCATGAAGCAGGCGCCTTCGCCCGCCATCGCGTACTTGTAGCCGCCGGCGAGGTAGAAGGCGCGCGCGGCGAGCGCGGACAGGTCGGTCGGCACGGCCATGAAGCCGTGGTAGCCGTCCACCACGACGAACGTGCGTTCGTCGGTGACGGCGGCGACCAGCGGGCGCAGGTCGGTCACGCGAAAGCCGGTGTTGTAGAAGACCTGGCTGAAGTAGACCAGGTCGAAGCCGCCGCGCGCCGCGGCCTGCGCGAAGCGCGCGGAGAAGTCGCCGTACGGCTCGACCGGCACGCGCGTGACCTTGGCGAGGTTCTCCTCCTCCAGCCGCTTGATCTGGCGCGAGAAGCTGTGGAACTCGCCGTCGGTGGTCAGCACGCGCACCGGCTGCGGCAGGCACGACAGCAGGCGCATGAGCAGCTCGTGCGTGCTCGGCGCAAACGTGATCGTGCGCGGGTCGGGCAGAACGAGCTGGCGCGCGAGGTGCGCCTGCGCGCGCGGCACGATCTCGCCGAACACCCGGTCCCACTTGAGGTCGGCGAAGCGCGCGGCATCGGCCCAGGCCTCCTGATGACCGTCGAAGCTGGCGTCGGGCCATGGGTGGTGGCTGTGCGCGGCGAAGTGCAGCCGGCCGGGCGCGCCCTGCGCGAAGCGCGAGAAGTATTTTTTCCAGGACATCGCTTAGAGTGTATCGGGATGCCCTTCACCGCAATCAAACGTGCTTTTCCGCCGCTCGGCTCGGCGCTGCGCGCCGTCCTGCGCGAGGGCTACGGCACGGCCGCCGCGCGCCACGACCTGCTGGCCGGCATCGCCGTCGGCATCATCGCCGTGCCGCTGTCGCTGGCGCTGGCGATCGCCTCCGGCGTGCCGCCACAGCACGGCCTCTACACGGCGGTCGTCGCCGGCGCCGTCATCGCGCTGGCCGGCGGCTCGCGCTTCAGCGTCTCGGGCCCCACCGCCGCCTTCGTCGTGATCCTGTTTCCCATCGCGCAGCAGCACGGCGTCGGCGGGCTGCTGCTGGCGACGCTGATGGCCGGCGCCATCCTGGTCGCGATGGGCTGGGGCCGCATGGGCCAGCTGATCCAGTACATCCCGTATCCGGTCACCACCGGCTTCACCGCCGGCATCGCGCTGGTCATCGCCAGCCTGCAGCTGCGGGACCTGTTAGGCCTCGAGGTCGCCGGCTCGGCGCACTTCCTCGAGCGCGTCGGCCAGGTGTTCTGGGCGCTGCCGCAACTGCATGCGGGTGAGCTCGCGCTCGGGCTGGGCACGCTGGCGGTCATGATCGGGTGGCGGCGCCTGCGCCTGCCGCTGCCGCCGTACCTCGCCGGCGCTGTGTTCGCGGCGCTCGCGGCGTACGTGCTGAAGCACGGGTTCCCGGAAATTCCGGTGACCACGATCGCCGATCGCTTCAGCTACATCGGCGCCGACGGCGCGACGCACGCCGGCATCCCGCCGCTGCTGCCGCAGTGGCACTGGCCCTGGAACCTGCCGGGCCCGGGTGGCGCGCCCCTGGCGCTGTCGTTCGAGCTGGTGCGCAGCCTGGTCGGCCCGGCGTTTGCGATCGCCATGCTGGGCGCCATCGAGAGCTTGCTGTGCGCGGTGGTCGCCGACGGCATGACCGGCAAGAAGCACGACCCCGACGCCGAGCTGGTGGCGCAGGGTCTGGGCAACCTGGTGGCGCCGCTGTTCGGCGGCATTCCCGCCACCGGCGCGCTGGCGCGCACCGCGGCCAGCATCCGCGCCGGTGCGCGCAGCCCGGTCGCGGCGTTCACGCACGCGCTGTACGTGCTGGCGGCGATGCTGACGCTGGCGCCGCTGCTGTCGTGGCTGCCGATGTGCGGGCTCGCGGCGCTGCTGCTGAAAGTGGCCTGGAACATGAGCGAGCGCAAGAACTTCGCCCGCATCCTGCGCGTCGCGCCGCGCGGCGACGTGCTGCTGCTGCTGACGTGCTTCTTCCTGACTGTGCTGTTCGACATGGTGCTCGCCATCACCGCCGGCGTCGTGCTCGGCTCGCTGATGTTCATGCACCGCATGGCCAAGGTCTCGCGGGTCGACCTGATCGGCGAGGGCCACCCCGAGGCGCCGGCCGGGTTGCCGAAGGACGTGCGCTACTACGAGATCGCCGGGCCGCTGTTCTTCGGCGCCGCCGAGCGGGCGATGAACGCGCTGCGCAACCACGATCGCGGCGTGCGTGCGCTGATCCTGGACCTGTCGGCCGTGCCGACCATCGACGCCTCCGGGCTGGTGGCGCTCGAGGAAGTCATCGACGAGTTGAACGAGGCGGGGATCTTCGTCGCGCTGTGCGGCGCGCAGCGCGCCGTCCTTCAGGTACTGCGCGACGCCGGGTACCTCAAGGAGCACGGCAAGCGCTGGTACTACCAATCCAGCGAGGCCGCCGTGAAGCGGCTGCGCGAATTGGCCCCGGACACGAAGCTGCCGCCGGCGTCCTAGCCCAGCAGCACCACGAAATCACGCGGCGTCGGGTCGCCCTGGCCGAGGATGGCGGTCAGCGCGACGGCGCGCGCGTCCTCGAGCCCGACCGTGATGCCCTCGCGCGCGAGCCGCGTGCGGATGGCCTCGGCGTCGGCGTCCGGAACCGGCACGTGCTGGATGCGGCCGACACCGCGCAGCCAGGAGTGCTCGCGCACCTGGCCGTTGTAGGGCTTCAGGCGCGTGCTCGGGCGCCAGGCGGCGCGCCCGCCGGGCTCGGGCTCGGCGTAGGCAACGCGGATGTCGCGGCGGTTCAGGAACGGC
>JANNLM010000002.1:0-2662 GCA_031396825.1 Gammaproteobacteria bacterium
CGCCCGGCACACCCGGACCCTTGGAGGTCGTATCGACCTTGATGTCCTTGATCACGGTGACCTCGGAGCCGGGCTCGCCGGCCGCGGCGGTGAAGGAGATCTTCACGTCGGATTCGAGCTGCGGCTTGGCCGAGTTGGCGAGGAAGGCGATGAGGACCTCGATCGGGTCGCCCGGCTTGATCGGGCCGGTTTCGACCGACAGGTTGGCGATCTTGTAGGCCTCGCCGCTCTGCTGGTCGGTGTAGCTGAACGTGGCGTTGGTGATGTCGATGCCGCCGATGGTGACTTCCGCCGGCTCGCGGTCCTTTACGTGCTCCTTGACGATGCGCTCCTCCGTCTCGGTGTGCGTGTGCGACTCGCCCTCGGACATCCCTTCCCAGTTGTTGCTGCCGTCGGCCTTTTTGGCCAGGTTCAGGGCCAGGCCGTCGATCCTGATCCTGGCCACTTCGACGCGATTCTTGAACAGCGGCATCAGCTTCACGCCGACCTTCATCTCGGCGACCTGCATGAACGGCTCCGGCCCGAAGCCTTCGGCGTTCGCCAGCTGCACGTCCTCGATGCTGGCGCCCAGCCAGGGGTAGAAGGTGAGCTTGATGTCGCCCTTGATCTCGAGTTCGCGCCCGGTCTTTTCACGGGCGGCCTGCGCGGCGTCGTCCTTGTAGTCGTTGGGGTTGAACACCAGCGTCAGCACGATCGCGCACAAGGCGAACAGCGCGACGAAGCTGCCGACGATCCAGAGGAAAATCTTGAAGGGCTTGGCCATGGGAAAATTGACTGGGGGGATTGGGCGTGGGGGCGCACAGTGTAACTATTCGCGCCTGCCATGACCCGCTTGTTCCGCTTCGGTTTCCTGCTGCTCGTTCCCTGCGCGGCGCTCGCCCAGGGCGAGGCGCCCGTGGAGCTCGAGCCGCTGCAGGTCACCGCCGGGCGCCAGCCCGAATCGCAGTACCAGGTGCCGCAGTCCGTGACCGTGCTGACCGGCGAGCAGGTCGACGCGCTCGCCCCGCAGGTCATCACGCAGGCCCTGGCCTACCAGCCGGGCGCGTTCTTCCAGCAGTCCGGTCCGGGGCAGGGCATCGTCATCGTGCGCGGCCTGAAGGGCTCCGAGGTGCTACACCTGGTGGACGGCATGCGCCTGAACAACTCGTTCTTCCGCAACTCGCCGAGCCAGTACGTCGCGCTGCTGGACCCGCAGAACGTCGGCCAGCTCGAGCTGTTGCGTGGTCCCAACGCCACGATCTACGGCTCGGACGCGATGGGCGGCGTCATGCAGGTGCTGACGAAGGAAGAGCGCTTCGACGGCGAGTCCTGGGCCTGGCGCGGCGCGGCGCGCTCGCGCTACGACAGCGCCGACCTCGAGCGCGGCGGCCGCGTGGCGCTGGCCGCCGGCACGAGCGCCCTGAGCCTGGCCGGCGGCTTCAGCTTCACCGAGTTCGGTCAGCGCCGGCTCGCCGAGCCCGGGCAGTCGCCGGATGGCAGCGGCGGCGTGTTCCTCGAGGACCGGGTCAACCACACCGGTTACCTGTCGCGCGCGTGGGACTTCAAGGCGCTGTGGACGCCCGCCGGCCACGAGCTGATGCTGGCGACGCAGAGCTTCGAAGTGCCGCAGCTGCAGCGCTACTTCCAGAGCGTGCCCGGTTACGGCAGCGGCGCGCCCGCGCGCGCCCTCGCCGAGTTCCGCAACGACCGGCGCTTCTACCACGCGCGTTATCGCTACCGCCTGCCGCTCGGTTTCCTCGAGGACCTCGAGCTGCACCTGGCGCGCCAGGTCATGACCGATGACCGCCTCGACCGGCGCCAGGACAACAGCCGCGACGAGTTCACCTTCAACCGCTCGACGCTGGACGGCTTCACCGCCCAGGCGCAGACCGCGTTCGCGACCCACGACCTGCGCTACGGCCTCGAGCTGTACCGCGACACGGTGGACAGCAGCGCCTACCGCGAGTCGCCGCCGGGCAGCGGCACGTTCAGCTACCCCAACGGCACCAGCTTCTTCAGCCCGTTCCCCGACGGCTCGAGCTCCGACGACTTCGGCGCGTACGTGTTCGACGAGTGGCGCGTGACGGAGCGCTGGCTGCTCGAGAGCGGCGTGCGCTACAGCCGCCATCAGACCGACGTCGCGCAGGGCGACCGCGCCTTCGGCGCCGCGCTTTCGCACGACGGCTTCACCAGCAGCCTGGGCCTGCGCTACGCGATCACGCCGGCGCTGGCGTGGACCGCGAACGTGGGCAGCGGCTTCCGCGCGCCGAACCTGTTCGACCTCGCGCTGGTCGGCCAGCGCGCCAGCAACCGCGTCGTAATCGCGAACCTCGACCTCGATCCCGAGCGCGTCACCACGTTCGACACAGGCCTGAAGGCGCGCGCCGGGGACTTCAGCGGCGAGTTCACGGTGTTCTACTCGGATTACCGCGACCGCATTGTCACCGTGAACCCGGCCTTCGCCGAGGGCACGCCGGAGTGCCCGGACGACGGCGACGCGACCACGACCGGCTGCGCGCAGAACCAGAACATCGCCCAGTCCCGGTACTACGGCGTCGAGAGCGGCGCGCGCTGGGCCGGCGAGCTCGTGACGCTGCGCGCGACGCTGAATTACACCTGGGGCGACCAGGAGCAGGCTGGCGTGCGGACGCCGGCCAACCGCGTGCCGCCGCTCAACGGGCTG
>JANNLM010000016.1:0-18203 GCA_031396825.1 Gammaproteobacteria bacterium
GTCAGTTCCTCGCCGGCCCGGATCGGGCGCATGGCCTGGATCACCAGGCGATCGTTCGCCGGATTGCCGTCTTCCGTTTCGATCAGCCAGACCTCGCAATTCGGGTCGCAGCTGTGGTTGATCCAGCGCGAGTCGTTGCCGCCCACCGTGGCGTCGATCACGTACTGGTCGTTCAGCACGTAAAGGAACGTGTGGCCGTCGTCGTCCGGGTACTCGGCGTCGGCCTGCCCCTGGGTGATCCTGCGTCCGGCGTATTCGACGATCTCTTCCTCGGCGGCGATGTCGCGCGCCGCGAATACGCCGGTACCGTGGATGGTGGAGTGGCGGACGACGAAGGCTTGCATGGCCTGGATTTTACGAGAGTCGCGGCCATGGGCCGCTCCCAGTTACCCCTCTGCTGACGCCGCCAGCCTGCCCCGCTCCCGCGCCTCGGCTTCCTCGCGCGCCTGATCCACCTCGTAAAGCACGCCGCCGACGTCAGCCGGCGTCGCGTCGTGGACGAACTTGCCGGTGAGCACGGTCTCGACCTTGAGCTCGCCGGCTTCGTACAGCTTCCACATCTCGTGTGCGTACTCGGTCGCCAGCAGCTCCGGCGCCACCGCGCCGCAATAGCTGCGCAGGTTGTTGACGTCGCGCGCCAGCATGCGGAAGGCATTGTTGTTGCCGGCGGCGTTCACCGCCTGCGGCAGGTCGATGATGACCGGCCCGTGGGCGCCGAGCAGCACGTTGTACTCGGACAAGTCGCCGTGGATCATCCCGAGGCACAGCATGCGCTGCACCTGCCCGACCAGGAACGCGTGCCACTCGCGCGCCTGCTCGGCAGTCGGCTGCACGTCGTTGAGCCGCGGCGCCGGATGGCCTTCGGCATCGGCGATCAGCTCCATGATCAACACGCCGTCGTAAACGCCCTGCGGCTGCGGCACGCGCAGGCCGGCGCCGGCCAGGCGATAGAGCGCCTCGACCTCGGCGTTCTTCCATGCGGATTCCTGCTCGCGCCGCCCGTGACCGCTGCGCTTGCCCATGGCGCGCTGGTCGCGGCTGTTGCGCGAGTTGCGGCCTTCCCGGTACTCAGAGGCATGGCGGAAACCGCGATGCTGGGCTTCCTTGTAGACCTTGGCGCAGCGCACGTGCTTGCCGCAGGCGACCAGGAATACCGACGCTTCCTTGCCGCTCTTGAGCTGGCCGAGCACGGCATCGATGACGCCGTCATCGATCAGCGGCTGCAGGCCCTTGGGGATCTTCATCCGTCTATTGACGCGCTAGCGCGGCCCCTGCTGCTTCTCGCGCTTGGCGGCGCGCTTTTCCTGCGGCGTCTTGGCCGGCTTCTTCTTGGTTTCCTTGTGACGGTCCATTCCCTTGCTCATGGCGTGTTCTCCGGTTGGGTTGAGGCGGGCATACAGTTTAAGCTCTCCGGCCATGAGCTATTGGTGGTGTCTCGAACACAAGGCTGTCGAAGAGGGCCTGGGCTGCGGCAGCACGACGCGCATCGGCCCGTACGACAGCGAGCAGCAGGCCGCGAGCGCGCTCGAGCGGGTGAAGCAGCGCGAGAAAGAGCAGGAAGAGAAGGACAAGGAAGAAGAGAAGAAGTCGGGGAAGAAGAAGGGGTGGTTTTGAAGCAGGATCCCTCGCTGCGCTCGGGATGACACGTCAGGAGGAATGACCATGGGATTCTTCGATCGTCTTGCATTTGGCTGGCGCCTGGCGGCATCGTGCGCGCGATCCTCGACGCGCTAGTCGGCCGGTACCCCCGCCGGTAGAATCCGCGGCCCATGATTCGCCCCCTTTCCCTTGCCCTGCCCGGCCTGCTGACCGTGCTCGCGGCTGCCTGCGGCGGGGGCGGCGGCGGGGGGCCAAAGCTGACGCTCGAACGCGACAGCGTTGACACCTCGGTTCGCCCGATTTACGAGTACCACGGCGTCGACTTCGGGATCACTGTCCTCAATCGCCCTGAGCGTGAACTCTGGACCCAGGTCGAGCACACCAGCGTCGGCATCGAGGCAGTAACGGTGTACGTCTACGAGAGGGATCCGTTCTATCCGGACGAGCCCTTCGGCTCGCTCTCGATCACCTTCAAGGCGCCCACCACCATCGGGCCCGGCACGTATAGCGACACCATAACGCTCCACGTCTGCAACGATGCGGCGTGCACGGATGAGATCGCGGGCAGCCCGATGACCGTCCCGGTCACGTTGGTGGTCGAGACACCCCAGCCCCTGGCAGCCGATCCGCTGCCCCTGACCGACCGGACTTTCCTGGGCCATGACGTCATCGACGCCGAGTACAGCGACGCGCTGGACTCCATCGTCATGGTGTCGAACTCAACGGGGCCGGCGCTGCACGTCTACGACCCGTCCACCGGTACGGAGCAGTCGCTCGTGCTCGACAAGGCTCCCACCTCGGTTGCGCTTTCGGGCGACGGACTCACCGCGGCCATCAGCCACGACGCCCTGATCACGCTGGTCGATCTCGAGCGCCTCGACGACGTGATCGTGAGCCCCAAGACGCTGCTGGACGTGTCCGCGGATCTCAGCGACGTCGTGCTGGGCGACAACGGCTACGTGTACGGCCTGCCGCGCGTGGACCAGTCCGTGCGCATCCACTCGGTCCACATCGCGACCAACACCGAGACCCTGAGCACGGCGTTCATCTACGAAGGCGTGCGCGCGAAGCTGCACCCGTCGGGGACGAAGGTCTACGCCGTGCACACCCGCAGCACGGCAAGGATGGAGCGCTACTCCATCGATGGCGCGGCGCAGGTCGCCTACGGCGCGTCTTCCTACAACCCTGACGAATGCGGCAACCTGTGGATGCCGGAAAGCGGCGTTCGCATCTACACGGGCTGCGGGCATGTGTCCCGCGCGTCCGACGTACGCAACCGGGACATGGTGTATGTCGGAACGCTGGGACTCGCGGACCCCGATCCGTTCTTTGGGTCGAGGATCAAATCGCTGAGCAAGTCCGCCGGACACAACGAAATTGCCCTGTTCGAGGAGCCCTACGAGGCATGCGAGGTCCTGGTCGGCGGGTGGGAGTGTTTCGCGTACTTCGGCCTCTACGACAGCACCTCCCTGGAGCTGCAAGGCCGCCACCACCTGGCGCCCGTGGTCGTGGACGACAAGCCCCATGCCCAGCGCGGGCTGTTTGTATTCCACTCGGCCGACGGCACGAAGCGGTACGTCATCAGCCGCCTGACCCGCATGACGAATCCCGCCACGGAATACGCCGTCGCCACGGTGGACCTCCCGGACCCATCGGCGGACGATCCCGAACCGCCACCGCCGCCGGTCATCAACGCGAGCATTGAACCCGGCCTCGCGGCCGCGCCGCTGGTCGATGTCGCAGCCGTGCCGCATGACATCGTCGATGCGGAGTTCAGCGCGGCGCTCAACGCAATCGTGATGGTGTCGAGTTACCCCGAGAACGCGCTGTACGTGCACGATCTCGCCACGCGCACCGAGCGCGCGATCGCGCTCACCAGGGAGCCCACGGCGGTTTCGGTGGGGCCCGACGGAATGCACGCCGCGGTTGGACACATCGGGTTCGTGACGGTCGTCGACCTGGCGGTTGCCGGCGCTGCCGAGCCCATCCTCCTCACGACGGTTGCAGCTGTGCAGGACGTCGTCCTGGCCGGCAACGGCTGGGCTTACGCGTTCCCGTCAGGGCCGTCGCCGAGGCAGCTGAGCTCGCTGCATATCGCCACCGGTGCGGAGACCCTCAGCACCGCTGCCTGGAGCTTCGACGACTTTCGCGCGGTCCTGAACCTGGCCGGTACGGCGCTGTATGCCGCCAACACCGGCTCGACGCCTGACGGTGTCTCCCGGTTCTCCCTGGGCGTCGGCCCTGCACAATCCAGCTACGGCACCCCGTATCACGGCGTGCACGACGTATGCGGCAATCTGTGGCTGGCCGAAAACGGGGCGCGCCTCTATACCAGATGCGGCGCTACGTTCAGCCAGTCGGAAACACAGGCCCAGGACCTGCTCTACTCAGGATCCCTCCCCCTGTACGCTCCAAACGGCTACAACGAGGGTTACCTGATCGAATCGCTGAGCGACAGCGCCGAGGCGCAACAGGTGGCGCTGATCGAATTTGGCGGGTACTGCCAACCGTATCCGGACACCTGCCGCTCTCACGTAAACCTGTACAGCAATGCCTCGCTGGCGCTCGCGACGCGCTATTCGCTTACGCCGTTCACGGTGAGCGGGACCACCTATGCGCAGTGGGGCATGTTCGCTTTCCACAGCGCCGACGGCAGTCAGCGCTACGTCGTCAGCCGGCTCTACGGCATGCTGAATCCGCAGGCGGAGTTCTATATCAGCCGGCTGCCATAGATGGCCGCCGGCGCGACGATCTACACCCTTGCCATCGAGCTGTCGGACGCCGATCGCAACGTTTACCAGTCGCTCGAGCTGCGCGTGGCGCGCCATTCGTCCGAGACGCCGCAGTTCATGCTGGCGCGCACCCTCGCCTACTGCCTCGAATACCAGGAAGGCATCACGCTCACCGACGGCGTAGGCGCCGTGGACGAGCCGGCCGTGCTGGTACGCGACCTGACCGGCCGCATCACCGCCTGGATCGAAGTCGGCGCGCCGGCGGCCGAGCGCCTGCACAAGGGCAGCAAGCAGGCGCCGCGCTGCGCCGTGTACGCGCACCGCGATCCGGCGCCGTGGCTGGCGCAGCTCGCGGGCGAGAAGATCCATCGCGCGGCCGACCTGCCGGTGTACTCATTCGACCGACAGTTCATGGACGAGGCCTCAGCAGCGTTGGGCCGGCGCGCGAAGCTGGCGCTGTCGGTGACCGGGCGGCACATCTACCTCGATGTGGACGGGCGGCAGTTCGAGTCGGCGATTGAGGAGCAGAGAATCGGCTAGGGTGACATCCATGGACGCCACCACCCGGCCCGCCGTTGACCTGGCCACGCTGCCCGAAGAGCAGCTGCTGGACCTGCGCATCTGCGACCTGCCGCTCGCGATCGAGGGCACCTGGCTGGAGAAATGCGTGGCCCAGCTCCATCGCGAGATGGCGGCCCGCGGCATCGCGTTCCAGCCGCACTGCTACCTCGCCGACGAGTGGCTCACGCCGGAGGACGAGCCGGTCGTCGGCATCCCCTTCTTCCTCGCCCACCCGCGCCTGATCGAGCTCGAGAAGAAGATGATGCTCGAGGCCGAGGGCGAGACCGAGAGCTGGTGCATGAAGCTGCTGCGCCACGAGGCCGGCCATGCGCTGTCCTACGCCTACGGCGTGCACAAGAAGCGCAGCTGGAAGAAGGTGTTCGGAAGCTCCACCGCGCCCTACGAGGACACCTACCGCTTCCGGCCGTACAGCCGGAGCTTCGTGCGGCACCTCGATTACTACTACGCGCAGTACCACCCGGACGAGGACTTCAGCGAGACCTTCGCGGTGTGGCTGACGCCGAACCTCGACTGGCGCAAGCAGTACCGCGGCTGGAAGGCGCTCGACAAGCTCGAGTTCGTGGACAAGCTGATGGGCGAGATCGCGGGCAAGGCGCCGCCGGTGCGCCGCGGCCGTCCGTACTGGAAGGCGGCGAAGATCCAGAGCACGCTGCGGCGCTTCTACACGCGCCGGCGCTTTGCCGCCGCCGAGAACTACCCGGACTTCCACGACCAGAACCTGCGGCGCATGTTCGTCGAGGGCCGCGCCCAGGGCGAGACGCTCCGCCCGGTCGCCAATATCCTGAAGGCCTACCGCAAGACGCTGCTGATCTCGGTGGCCGGCTGGACGCGCGAGCGCCGCTTCATGGTCAACGAGGTGTACAAGGCGATCACCCAGCGCGCCCGCGCGCTGCACCTGGTGACCGGGGACCCGGAGCCGGTCGTGGTGCTGCAGCTCGCCACCTACCTCACCACGCTGCTGATGAACTACCGCTACACCACCAGCCTGCGCGGCAAGGGCAAGCCAGGAGCCAAGAAGAAGTGAAGGTCCTGCTCCTGTTCGACGTGCCGGAGGCCTTCCCCAGGGGCCACGACTACAAGCAGGAGTTCGCCGACCGGGAAAACTACGCGACCGAGGGCGACGTGCACCGCGCGCTGGTCGAGGACCGCCACGACGTGCGGCTGCTCGGCCTGTACGACGACGTGCAGCCGCTGCTCGACGAGGTCAAGCAGCATCGTCCCGACGTGATCTTCAACCTGGTCGAGCTGTTCCACGACACCACGCACTGGGACAAGAACATCGTCGCGCTGATCGAGATGCTCGGCGTGCCGCACACCGGCGCCTCGTCGGCCTCGCTGTTCCTGTGCAACGACAAGGCGATGTGCAAGAAGATCCTGCGCTTCCACCGGGTGCGCACGCCGCGCTTCCATACGCTGTACCGCGGCGGCCTGGTGTGGCTGCCGGCGACGGTGAAGTTCCCCTGCATCGTCAAGCCGCTGACCGAGGAGGCCAGCCGCGGGATCTCGCAGGCCTCCGTGGTGGACGACCAGGACCAGCTCGCCGAGCGCGTCAAGATGATCCACGGGCGCATGGGGCTGGACGCCATCGCCGAGGAGTACGTCGAGGGGCGCGAGTTGTACGTCAGCGTGATCGGCGATGCGCGCCTGCGCGTGCTGCCGCCGCGGGAGATGACCTTCGGCCAGATGTCCGACGACGAGCCGCGCATCGCCACCTACAAGGCCAAGTGGGACGACGCCTACCGCAAGAAATGGGGCATCCGGAACGCCTTCGCCGGCGGCCTGGGCAACGGCCTGGGCGGACACATCCAGGACACCTGCAAGCGCGCCTACCGGGCCCTGAACATCCGCTCCTACGCCCGCTTCGACCTGCGGGTGACGGCCGCCGGGCAGGTCTACGTGATCGAGCCCAACGCCAACCCCAACATCGCCCGCGACGACGAGGTCGCCCAGTCGGCCGACAAGGTCGGTATCGCCTACCCGGCCCTGATCCGCATGCTGGTCAGCCAGGCGGTGCGGCGCAAAGGGTGAAACTCGACAAGTCCCCCCGGTTCGCGTAATCTGCGCGCCGCTGCATCATTCAAAGAATGTTGTTCGTTGTTTCTCCGTGCCATCGGCACGTGATCAAACCTCCACTTTCCTTGACCGCTGCAGGCACGCGCTGCCATTTCGGCACGCGGCAATTCACTGTTAAGGAAATAGAAAATGTCAGACATTCAGACCGGTACCGTTAAGTGGTTCAACGACGCCAAGGGCTTCGGCTTCATCACGCCGGCCGCTGGTGGCGATGATCTCTTCGCGCACTTCAAGGAAATCCAGGGCGCGTCGGGCTTCAAGTCCCTCGCTGAGGGCCAGAAGGTGCAGTACATCGCCGTGCGTGGCCCCAAGGGCATGCAGGCGACGAAGATTCAGCCGCTCTAACCGGTCGCTGGAACAAGAAAGCCGCGGCGAAAGCCGCGGCTTTTTTTTGCCCGCTATTTGGGCAGGAGCGGCGTCACGACGACCGGCACCGGGTCGTTGGCGACCGGCAAGGGCAAGGGCAAGGCCGCTTCAATGGCACCCACCGCGGACGCTACGAGCACAGCCGGCGCAGCCACTACCGCGGCAGCCGCCGCGGCTGCACGCGCCATGGCTGGCGAAATCCAGCCCTTGGGCCGCTTCATCTCCATGCCGGCGTCGAGATCGCGCGGGATCATCCACTCCTCGAGCGTCACCGAGCTGGCCTTCATGGCCTTGACGATGCGCGAGAGCACGGACCGGTTGCCGCGCGTGGCGACGCCGGAGCCGGATCGCGCCAGCACGGTTTCAAACCTCTCGATGAACGTGGTGCGGTCGCGCGACGGATTGCCGCACGACACGCGGCCGCGCGCCCAGTTGTTCATCTGCATGAATTCCATCGGCGTGGTGATGAAGGTGCAGCCGTGCATGTACACGATGGTGAATTCGCCGTAACGGCCGGTACGGCCGCCGTGTGCGAGCACGGACGTGAGGATGGTGGCGGCGGACATGAGGCGCTCCGGGGGACGGCGCAGTAGGGCGGCGGCGCGTCCAGACTGCACTGGGAGCGTAGTGGGCACACGAAGTGTGCAATGCCCCGAGTATGCGCCCATTGCCCCCCGCGTGCGGGGAGCGATGGCGTCAGGTTTGCGGCGCGGCGCCTGGTTCCGGCGTGGCGCCGGGTTCGTCCTCGGCCGGCAGGCCCTCGGCCTTGCGCGCTTCCTTCTTCAGCCGCTTCTCTTCTTTCTTCTTCTGCTTGGCCAGCTCGCGCTGGCGCTTGTCGAACCGGTAATTCGGCTTCGCCATGGTTCTACTTGCCCCAGTCGATGTCGAGCGGCTCGAATTCGGCCCGCTCCGGCTTGATCACGGGCAGGTCGGCTTCCTTCAGCACGTCGGCGGTGATGTAACCGTCCGCGATCTCCTTGAGCGCCAGCACCGTGGACTTGTGTCCGTCCCAGGGGAGCTTCGACTCGGCGCCGCGCGTGAGCTGCCGCGCGCGCTTGGCCGCGACCATGGTCAGGTCGAAGCGGCTGGAGACACGCAAAAGGCAATCCTGGATGGTGACGCGGGCCATAAGACTCTCCGGAAACGGGACCACGGCACGTGGGCCCGGCGACATTATGCGCGTTCCTGGTGAACCCTGCCCTGCGGAAAGACCGTTTCGAGGCGCTTTGCAAGCCTTGAACTTGGCGCGAAAACCGGCAAGCTACGCGCGTTGCCACGGGGGCCCCAAATGAACCGCTTTCTGACGTGCGCGGCTGCCGCGCTGCTGGCTTTTGCCACGGGATCTGCGACGGGGGTCAGCCCCTCGAACTACCAATACCAGGCGGCGCCGCGCGGGTTTTCGCCCGCCGCGCCTGCGCCTGCGGCTGCGCGGACGGTGCGTGCGGCATCGCGCGTGCAGTGGGCCGACGAGCGCGGCCCCGCCCTGCCGCTGTCGCCCCTGGTCATCGACAAGCAGTCCGTCGCCGCGCGCAGCGCGCTGCGCGGCGCCGCTCCCAAGCTGGGCTTCAGTGCCGCCATCGCGGACACCGCCGAGCTGCGCGAGATGCACGACCGCGGTCACGGCCCGGTCATCGCGCGCTACCAGCAGAAGCACAACGGCCTCGACGTGTTCGGCGCCCAGGTCAACGTGGTGATGGACCGCAACTACAAGCCCGTCGCCTACAGCGGCGCCTTCGTCAAGGCGCCGACCGCCGCCACCGGCGCGCTGTCGTTCCAGGCCACCGCGGAGTTCCAGCTCGGCACCGGCGCCGCGACGCGCGCCGCCTTGCGCGACCTCGGCCTCAGCTCGAAGCAGCCCGGCCTGGGCCTGATCGAGACGCCGGCGAAGTTCGACCGCATGTACTACGCCGCCGGCGGCCGCATGATTCCCGCGTACCGCTTCGCGGTGCGCGCGGCTCAGGCCGACGGCGCCCGGCCGCTGGGCTACGGCTACCTCGTGTCGGCCGTGGACGGCTCGATCCTGGTGCGCAAGAACCTGATGGCCAACGTGGCGTTCAACTATCGCGCCTACGCCGACGCCACCACGCCGTTCAAGCCGTTCGACGGCCCGCTCGGCAACGCCCGCACGCCGTTCATGGGCGCGAACCCGGACGACAACCCGGCGCGCGTGCCGGTCGCGTCCAACTTGTTCGCGGCCCAGAACGGCCCGATCTCGACCAACGATCCGTGGCTCGACAACACGGCGGTCAACACATCGGGCCGCAACGTCATCGCCTATGCCGACCGGACCTCGCCGGATGGCCTCAGCGGCGACAACCTCACGCCCACGACTGCCGCCCTCACGTTCAACTACGCCTCGACCGCGGACGCCGACCCGGCCCCGGCCACGGCGCGCCACGCCGGCGTCGTCAACATGTTCGTCACGATGAACTGGCTGCACGACTTCTGGTACGACGCCGGCTTCGACGAGGCCTCGGGCAACGCCCAGGCCGCCAACCTGGGACGCGGCGGCCTCGGCAACGACCCGATCCGCGCCGAGTCGCAGGATTTCGACGGCTTCGACAACGCCAACATGTTCACCCCGGGCGACGGCGAGTCGCCGATCATGCAGATGTACCTATGGAGCGGCGCCCCGGGGTCGCTCGAGGTCACCACTCCGGCCCTCGGTCAACTCGACTCCGCCGTCGCCCAGTTCGGCGCCAAGAACTACAACCTGTCGGACGACGTCGCCGCGGCCTCCGTGGCCGACGGTTGCACGGCGTTCACCGGCGTGACCGGCAAGATCGCGCTGATCGACCGCGGCACCTGCAACTTCACGGTCAAGGTGAAGAACGCCCAGAACGCCGGTGCCGTCGGCGCGCTGGTGGCCAACAACGTCCCGCTCGACGGCCCGGCCGGCATGGCCGGCCAGGACGCCACGATCACAATCCCGGCGCTCGGAATTTCGTTCGAGGACGGCGAGACACTGAGGAACGCGCTCCCCAACGTGACGGTGACGATGCTGCGAGTGGCCGGCGACGACCGCGACGCCGCGCTCGACAACGGCGTCATCGCGCACGAGTACTTCCACCACGTCAGCAACCGCCTGGTCAACGACGCCTTCGGCCTGATCAACCTGCAGGGCGGCGGCATGGGCGAAGGCTGGAGCGACTTCGCCTCGTTGATGTTGTTCGTGCGCCCCGAGGACCAGGCGCTGGCGGGCAACAATGCCTGGGAGGGCATCCAGAGCACCGGCGTGTACGTGGACAACAGCGCGTACTACGGCATCCGCCGCGCGCCCTACTCGACCGACTTCGCCGTCAATCCGCTGACCTTCCAGCACATCCAGGACGGCGTGCCGCTGCCCAACACCGCGCCGCTGCAGTTCGGCGCCAGCGGCGAGTTCAACTCCGAGGTGCACGCCACCGGCGAGGTCTGGGCCAACATGCTGTGGGAGGTCTACGCGGCGCTGCTCAACGACCCGCGCTACACCTTCGCCCAGGCCCAGGCCCGCATGCAGGAGTACGTGATCGCGGGCCTCAAGGTCCTGCCGCAGTCGCCGACGTTCATCGAGGCGCGCGACGGCATCCTCGCAGCGGCCAAGGCGACCGGCCCGGATGACTACGGCCTCGTCGCCGAGGCCTTCGCCAAGCGTGGCATCGGCGCCGGCGCCATCGGCCCGGGCCGCGACAGCACCGACAACGTCGGCGTCACCGAAAGCTACGTGGCGTTCGCCGCGCAGTACGTCATCGAGGATTTCAACATCGACCTGCAGTACGACGACGGCGTCAACGGCTACTGCGACACCGACCAGGCGCTCGACCCCGGCGAAACCGCGCTGGTGAGCTTCACGGTCCGCAGCACCGGCACGCTGGACCTGCCGGCCGGCGCGACCATCCAGGTCGGCACCGACGGCGACACCGACCTGCCCGACGCCGGGCTGGTGACGCTGCCGGCGATGGACGTCGGCGCCAGCACCCTGATCGAGTTGCCGCTGTTGCTCAACAGCGCGGGCGGCACGGCCGAGGCGCTGACGCTGACCATGACGTTCCCGCAAGCCGGCGGCGCGCCGGACGACGTATTCGAGCCCGCCACGTTCACGCGCGTGCTCAACGTCAACCTCGACCTCGGCCCGACCAACACGACCGACGACATGGAGGTCGCCGAGGCGTCCGAGTCCGACTGGACCGTGCAACTGGTCAACCCGGCGAGCGGCCCGCCGTGGACCGTCACGTCGGACTTCGACGCCGACTTTGGCACCGGCGGCGTCTGGTACGCGCACGACAACGGCTCGACGTCCACCTCGCTGCTGACCACGCCGACCTTCGCCGTGGCCGGCGCGTTCAACCTGACATTCGACCATTACTTCGAACTGGAAGAGGACTTCGACGCCTCCGTGCTGGAGATCAGCATCAACGGTGGCGCCTTCGTGGACGTCACGGCCGCTGGTGGAACATTCGGGGCCATGCAGGGCTACACCGGCACCAGCCAGTCGGTGTTGCCGGGCCGGCAAGCGTGGCTCAACACCAACAGCTTGATGCAGCCGGTGACTGTGTCGTTCGGCAACACGCTGGCGGGCGACACGGCGCGCATCCGCTGGCGGCTCGAGACGGACGAGGCGGTGGGCGCCTTCGGCTGGGTCGTGGACAACGTCCACCTCAACGGCATTACCAACCCCGTGTTCAGCGGAGTGGTCGCCGAGAACAACGTCTGCACCATCACGCCGGTGGCCAACGCCGGCGGCGACCAGTCGGTCGCCGAGAGCATCGTGGTCAACCTGACGGGCACGGCAAGCGTCCGCGGCGGCGGCGCGCTGACCTACGCCTGGACGCAGATCAGCGGCACCACGGTCACCATCAACAATGCGACCACGCTGACCCCGACCTTCACCGGGCCCAACGTCAACGCGGTGACGCCGATTACGCTGCGCCTGACGGTCACTGGCAACTCGGTGTCCACTACCGACGACGTGATCGTGACCATCCAGAACACGGATGGCAGCACGGGCGGCGGTGGTGGCGGCGGAGGTGGCGGAGGTGGTGGCGGAGGCGGAGGCGCGCTGGGCAGCGAGCTCGCGCTTTTGGGCCTGCTCGCGCTGCTGCGACGCCGGCGGGCGCCATCGGCCTGAGGACGCTGGCCGGTTTCACGGCACTGGCGCTTTGCGCCTGTGCCGCGAAACCGCTGTCACCCGATGCACGGGTGACGCTGCAGTCCGGCCCCTGCTTCGGGGCCTGCCCGGTCTATCGCGTCACCCTCGACGCCCGCGACGTCGCCGTGTTCGAGGGCGAGCGGCACGTGGCGCAGCGCGGCCGCCACGAGCGCCAGCTCCCGGCGGGCACGCTGGCGCGGTTGCTCGAGGAGCTGGACCGGCTCGGCGCGTTCGAACTCGCTGCGTCCTCGTACACGCCCGGAGGCAAGGGCTGCGAGCACTACGCCACCGACCACCCCTCGAAGCGCTTCGAGCTGGACGACGGCACTCGACGCGTCGCCGTGGACCACTACCTCGGCTGCCGCGACGCTCCGTCGAAGCTAGGCGAAATCGAGGCGCTGATCGAGCAGCGCAGCAACGCGCGGCACTGGATCACCAAAAGCCCAGAGTCCTGAAAAAAGGGGACGCACACATTTTTAATTGTGTGCGCCCCCTTTTTGATGCGTTACGCGGCTTTCTTGCGCGCCTTGTAGTACTCGGCGACCTTCGGATGGCCGGCGACGCGCTCGAAGTGCTTCACCAGCGACGGGGCGACGCGGTCTACCAGGTCCTTGGGGATGTGGTCGAGCACGCCGGCGCGCAGCCAGCGGATCCACATGAACACCTTGAGGTCGGCCACGGTCAGGCGCTGGTCGGCGAAGTACTCGCCGCCGGCCGCCTTGAGCTTGGCCTCGAAGGCCTGCAGGAAGCGCGTGAGCGGGCCTGCGGCCAGCTCCTCGCGCACCTTCTTCTTCTCGGCGTCGGCCAGGTCGATGGTGTTGGCGATCGCGGTGCTGATGTCTTCGGCCGCGTCCATCGCCTCATCGCACAGCAGCGCCTGCCAGTCGTCCTTGGGGTACAGACCAGTGAGCCTGCCGACGTAACGGTTGATGGCGTTGGACTGGGTGACGACCTTGCCGTCCACCTCGAGCATCGGCATCTGCTGGAAAGGCGTCTTGTCACGGAACGCCGGCCATTCCTTGCCGGGGATGCGGTGATCTTCGAAGGCGACGCCGCCGATGGTCAGCGCCAGGCGCGCGGGCTCGCCACGGCCGCCGTCGAAATCGAAGTACGTCAGTACGAGCTTGGGCACAGTCAATCTCCGTTGGTTGGCGTTGTGTTTGTACTTGCAAAACGCAAGCGAGTATAGCCGCATACTTGCAAAGTGCAAGTTGACGCCGTAACCTGCTGAAATGCGTAAGAAAACGCGCAAGACCCTGCCCGCGCTGCGATCGCACTGCCCGATCTCGTACGCGCTGGACTTCGTCGGCGACAAGTGGACGCTGATCGTGCTGCGCGACCTGTGCCTCGCGCGCAAGCGCTATTTCCAGCAGTTCCTCGCGTCCGACGAGAAGATCGCGTCGAACATCCTGGCCGCGCGCCTGAAGCTGTTCGAGAACGCCGGCCTGGTCACGCGCGAAACCGATCCCGAGCACGGCAAGCGCGTGCTTTACACGCCGACCGAGAAGGCGCTGGACCTCATGCCCGTGCTGCTCGAGTTGCTGCGCTGGGGCACGAAGTACCACGCCAAGGCCAATGCGCCGGCGCACATCGTCAAGGGCGCGTCCGAGAACCGCGACGGGCTGATTGCCGAGCTGCGCTCGCTTCACGGCAAGTAGTGATCCGCCCCCACCCGCTGCCCGAGGCATCGCTGCTGCGCGCCTGGGCCAGGTGGATAAACATTCACCGATGGTCGTTGGCGCAGCCCGGCGACAAGGCGTATCTTTGTCCTACCGGTCAGGGGGTTGTATGGGAAAGCGGGGGCTGTTTCTAACATCGGTATTGCTTGCGCTCGCGGGCGCCCTGCCCGCGCACGCGGACGACTGGATCTACCTGCAGCGCGAGCACGGCGTGCGCAGCTTCACCGACGTCAAGCCCGTCACCGGCAGTTTCACGCGCATCCCGAAGGCGGGCCGGCAGACGGCCAGCGCCTCGTGCACCGGACTCACCGAGGCGGGCATGCAGAAGCGCCATGCGCTTTACAAGCCCGTGATCCAGAAGCACGCCAGGACCCATGGGCTGGAACCGGAGCTGGTCAGCGCAGTGATGCGCGTGGAGTCCTGCTACGACCGGCGCGCGGTGTCGCGTTCCGGCGCGCGCGGCCTGATGCAGCTGATGCCGGCGACCGCGATGCAGCTCGGCGTCAACGACAGCTTCGACCCCGAGCAGAACATCGAGGCCGGCGTGCGCTACCTGGCGCAGATGCTGACCCGCTTCGGCAACAAGCTCGAGCTGGGCCTCGCGGCCTACAACGCCGGCCCCGAGGCCGTCGCGGCGTACGACGGCATACCGCCCTACCCCGAGACCGTCAGCTACGTGACCCGCATCCGCAAGCTCTACAAGCCCGCGGACAAACCCTCGACCTAGCCTGGCTAGTAGTAGTTGTGGTCCCGGTTGCGGCGATCCTCGCGCTCGGGCTGCGACAGGCGCGGCCCGCGGATGACCACGCTGTTGCCGATGTCCTCGACGCGGATCATCGGGCCGCCCGCGCCGACCACCGCCTGGTAGTCGCCGTCGGACTTCAGGCGCAGGCCGGGGCCGCTGATCTTGTTGCCGACGCTCGCGATGTGCATGCGGGCGTCGAGCTTCTCCGGCAGGTTCAGCTCGACGCTGTTGCCAATGTCCGAAATTCGGATGCCACCCGCGCCCAACTGGGTGACGGTCAGCTCGACCGAGTTGCCGATGTCCCTGGCGTCGACCTGCTGGGCGCCGGTGAGCGTGACGCGGTTGCCCACGTCCGAAATCCGCACCAGGCCTTCGACGCCGGTCACCGTCACCTCGTCGCCGATGTCGCGCACTTCCACCGAGGCGCCGCGCGGCACGGTCACGGTGAGCTTGTCGTCGGCGCGGATCACCTGGCAGTCCTTGCCCCGCTTGTGCTCGCTCCAGATGCGCAGTTCGCCCTGCGCGTTGCTGTAGCGCAGCGTCTCGCACTCCAGGTCACGCTGGCTCGCCGCGCGCCGCTCGTAGGTGAACGCCACGGCGTTGCTCGCGCCGACCTTCACTTCCACGCTGCCGCCGATGTCGTAGGCGGTGACGCGGCCGGTGGCGCTGAAGTCGTACTTCTGGTTGATGGTCTGGGTGACGGGCTTGCGGCCGACGTCGTCGGACCGGCTCCACCACCGGTCGTCGTCGTGGGCAGCGGCAGCGGCCGCAAAACCAGCGAGCAGCAGGGCGGACAGGGTGCGGGCAACCGTGGGCATGGCAGGTCTCAGCGTTGGGCCTGCCCCTTGGATGGGCCACGCAGCCCCAGGGTTTAGAATTGCCTTCCATGATCCGCCCGGTCCTCAGGACGCTGCTTGTGGCAATGACCGCACTGGCGGGGGCCTGCTCGGAGGGCGGCAGGGATCCGGCGACGCTGCGCATCGAACCGTCGAGCGTGCAGCGGACCACCACCACCCAGGCGCAGCCCAACCCCGAGTTCCTGATCGCGCTCGTGCGGCCCAACCCCAAGGACCAGCTCTACGCCGGCGCCGAGTTCGACCATCCGGCCATCGAGGGCCTCCAGTTCGTTTCGGGGGCCGAGGACGAGGGCACGGTCATCGTCCATTACAAGTCGATCAGCGGCCTTGCAATCGGCACGTACACGGGCACGGTGACCGTCCACGTCTGCTACGACCCGCTCTGCGAAGAGCCGGTCAATGGCAGCCCACAGACCGTGCCGATCACGCTGACCGTCGAGCCGCCGCCACCACCACCCCCGCCGCCCCCACCGCCACCGCCGCCGCCCATTCCGGGCCCCGAGCCGGGCATCACCGCGCTGCCGGTGGTCAACCAGCACGCGCTCGGTCATGACGTGATCGATGCGGAGTACAGCGACGAGCTCGACGCCATCGTCATGGTGTCGGGTTCCCCCTCGCCGGCGCTGTACCTTTACGACACGGCCACGGGCACGGAGAAATCGATCGCGCTCGACCAGAGCCCGCGCTCGGTGTCGGTGAGCCCGGATGGCCTCACCGCCGCGGCCGGCCACGACGACCTGATCACGATCGTCGATCTGGCCAACATCGATGATCCGATCGTAAGCCCGAAGACCGCCCTCGTCGTGACGGCCAGCGTGGGCGACCTGGTGCTGGCGGGTAACGGCTATGTCTACGCGTTCCCGCTCGGCGCGTCGCCGGTGGCGGTGCACTCGGTCCACATTGCAACGAATACAGAGACCACCAGCAGCCAGATCTCCGGCGGGTCCAGGGCCAAGCTCCATCCCTCGGGCACGAAGCTGTACAACACCGTTGAAACGCAGCCGAAAAAGCTGCAGCGCCACAACATCGATGCCGGTGTCGCCGCCTACGCCTACGACTGGCCGCACGACCAGTTCTGGTCCCCCTACGGCAACCTTTGGATGGACGAGGCCGGCGCGCTCATCTACACCGTTTCCGGTTACGCATTCCAGGCCTCCGACGATCCCGCCGAGGACATGAAGTTCACCGTCAACATGGTGCCGACCAACGGGGTGTGGAGGATCGAGTCGTTTAGCCACTCCGCCGAACGCGCGGAGTTGGCCGTGCTCGAGGGAAAATTCGCGTGCGACGGCAGCAGCTCGGCGGACTGCTACACGCACGTCGGCTTCCACGAGGACAGCGGCGACCGGGACGTGGTCGAGCGCTATTCCCTCGCGCCGGGAATGGTTACGGGACAGAAGTACTGGCAGCACGGCGAGTTCATTTTCCACTCGGCCGACGGCAGCACGCGTTGGCTCATCAGCCGGCTGATCGGGGTGCCCGACGCGGATGACGAGTACCAGGTGGGCGAAGTCACCGTCACCGGCAACCCCCCGCCGCCCTGAGCGGCGCTTAACGCCCCTTCAAGGCCTTGCGATCGACCTTGCCGCGGTCGTTGCGCGGCAGGTCGGCCACGAACTCCACGATGCGCGGGCACTTGTGCGGCGAGCGGCGCGCGCGCACGTGCTCCTGCAGCGCCTCGGCCAGCGCGCCGGGCATGGCGGGCTGGTCCGGCTTGAGCACGACCAGCGCCTTGGGCTTGGTCAGGCCGTCCACTTCGTAAGGCACCACCACGCACGCGGCGACGGCCGGATGCTGCAGCAGGCACTCCTCCACTTCCTGCGGCGCGACCCAGCGGCCGTTGACCTTGAACAGGTCATCGGCGCGGCCCTGGAACCAGAGATACCCGTCGGCGTCCTTGCTGAACAAATCGCCGGTGCGGCACCAGTTGCCGTAGAAGGTCTTCCAGCTCTTGGCGCGGTCACGGTAGTAGCCGAGCGACACGCTCGCGCCCTTCACCCAGAGCACGCCGGTGTCGCCGGGTTTTACTTCGTCGGCGCCCGGACCTTCCGCGTCGGCCGGCAGGATCTTGATCTCGTAGCCCTCGACCACGCGGCCGAGCGAGCCGGGCTTGATGTCGCCGGGCCGGTTGGTGCAGTAGATATGGAACATCTCGGCCGAGCCGATGCCGTCGTAGATGTCGGTGCCGTAGGTTTCGAGCGCCTTCTTCAGCAGCGTCGGCGGCAGCGCCTCGCCGGCCGACAGCTGGAAACGCACGCCCTTCATCTTCAGCTTGGGCTGCTCTGCCAGCAGCTTGCCTATCATGGTCGGGATGTTGGTAACCACGGTCGGCTTGTACATCTGGATGGCGTTGGCCAGCGACTCGCTCGTGGCCGGCTCGGAATACAGCGCCGTGGTCGCGCCGACCGAGAACGGGAACCACAGGTTGGTGCCGGTGGCGTA
>JANNLM010000054.1:0-7819 GCA_031396825.1 Gammaproteobacteria bacterium
GCCGTTGAGCGAGATGCGCGAGGAGCCGCGCCACTTGCCGTCGTCGAGCTTGATCAGCAGCGACTTCTTCGCCGTCAGGCGCGTGAAGCTGCCCTTGACCTCGATGCTGCCGTGCAGCCGGACGGAGCCTTCTTCGGTCGGCCGCACGGTGACGCGGAACGCGGACTTGTCGAACGGATCCTTGCGGAACAACACGCGCGCGTCGCGTGCGTCCATCTCCAGCGCCAGCGTGTCGATGGCCGCGGCGGGCAGCCCCGCGAGCGCCGGCGCGCCCGCCAGCGCGGCCAGCAGCGCCAGCGCGACCGCGTCAATCCCAGAGGCGCGTGTAGCCACAGGAGAAACTCTGTCGCAACGTGGTGTCGTCGCCCCACACCGCGCTGTCATAGCCGCAGCTCACGTAGACCTTCTGCGACAGGCTCGCGCCGACACCGAGGCCGGCCTTGACCTGCTTGCCGCTGGTGCCGCAGTCGGACAGCCCGGTGTTGAGGTTCTGCGGCCCGTCCTCGAGCGGCACGCGGCCGCCGAGGTCGAAGCTCCAGCGCAGGCGGCCGGTGCCGAGGCGCAGCGGGCCCGACAGCGACAGGTCGGCGTCCACCTGGTGCACCAGCGGCGACTCCCACAGCTGCAGGCCGATCCCGGAACTGAGGGACAGCCCCGGCATCAGGTCATCCTTGCGCGCCAGCACGCCGGACAGGCCGAAGGCGCCGCAGCCCAGGCGCGGCGACGGCGAGCCGCGGTCGGTGGGCAGTGTCGCGACCAGCTCCCAGGCGCGATGGTTGCGGTACAGGTTGGTGCGGCCGCGCACGCCGAGGCGCACGTCGCCCGGCCCGGCGTTGCTCTCGTCGGCGCAACTCGCCTGCGAGAGGCTGACGCCGCCGAACAGCGTGTAGTAATACGAGTAACCGTATTCGAGGTAGTGCGAGTTGCTGACGTGCTGGCGCTGGCAGGCCAGCGGCTGCAACTCGCCCTGCTCGTCCCACTCGCGGTCGGCCCACGAGTAGCCGAGCGAAGTCGAGTAGCTGAAGTCGCCGGCCGAGCGCATGTAGCTGCCGGCGTGCGCAAGCGGAGACAGGCTCACAGCGGCGAGCAGAATCAACCCCAATCGGCCCGACCGAACCGTCACGACGCGGCCACCCCCGTGCTGAAGCGGCTAGTATACAGACCGGAATTTCGCTCCCCGCCAGCATGAATCGACGCCTCGCGCTGCTCGCGCCCTGCTTTCTCGCGGCCTGCGCGCAGCAGCAGCCGGAACCGCCGCCGGCCCCCGCCGCGTCCGCCGCGCAGGCGGCGCCGGCGTCCGGCCATCACGTCGTGGTGGTGACCATCGACGGCCTGCGGCCCGATGCCATCACCGAAACCGATACGCCGCGCCTCGCGCGCCTCGTGCGCGAGGGTGCCGCGAGCCTCGCCTCGCGCGTGCCGAAGCCGACGCTGACCCTGCCGGCGCACTTGAGCATGGTCACCGGGCAGACCGCGCAGAAGCACGGCGTGCGCACCAACCAGACGCTCGCGCAGGAGCCCGCCAGTGCCACGCTGTTCACGCTCGTGCACGACGCCGGCGGGCGCACCGGGCTGTACGTCGGCAAGCACAAGCTGGTGGCGCTTGCGCCACGCCGCAGCGCCGACGTGGTGCTGGCCCCCGGCAAGGGCGACTCGAACTGGGAGTCCGGCTCGAGCGCGCGCCTCGCCGCGCAGTTCGCCGCCGATTTCCCGCGCGAGCGCTTCGCCTTCGCCTTCCTGCACCTGCGCGAGCCCGACGAGGCCGGCCACGACGCCGGCTGGATGACGCCGGCCTACCGCGCGGCGCTGGCCGAAGCCGATCGCGGCCTCGCCGTGGTGCTGCGCGCCATCGAGGACAGCGGCCTGCCGGTGACCGTGTTCCTGACCACGGACCACGGCGGCGAAGGCAAGGATCACTGGACCCACGACGCGCTGGACTCGAACGTGCCGTGGATCTGCGCGGGGCCGGGCGTGACGCCCGGCGCCAGAATCGCGCCGTCGAGCATCGTCGACGTCGGCCCGACGGCCGCGGCGCTGCTGGGCGTGACGCTGCCGGACGTGGACGGACGCGTGGTGAAGGAGTGCCTGCCTAGCGGCTGACCTTGGTCGATGCCGCGTCGAAGATCTTCTCGGCGTTGCTGGCCAGGAAGTTCTTGAAGATGGCCTCGTGCGCGACGACCTTGTTGCGCTCGATGATCTCGACGAACTGCTTCTCGGTCTGCGCCGTGCCCAGCGTGCCATCCGCTTCCCGCACCGGCGTGTCCATGGTGGCCGCCAGGGTCGCGGTCTGGCGCAGTTGGGTGCCCGGCGCGCCCTGGATCTGGGGCAGCAGGCGGAAGCCCTTCGCCTTCATCACCGCGGCCATCTCCTCGATGCCCTTGAAGCCGGCGGCGCGCACGTCGATGGTGACGTGATTGAAGTCGGGCCCCAGCGCCAGCGCGCTGGCTGCCTCACCCGACACCGCCGCCACAGCGTCCAGCGTCGCGCGCCTGAGCGGCGGGCCGTTGCGGTGCATCAGCTCGTCGACGAAGTGCCCGATGAAGGCCTCGGCGTCGCTCTCGGACAGGCCGTGGTCGCGCTCGGCGATGCCGATCAGGTGCTCGAACGGACCGTGGTCCATGGCCGCGGCCTGCTCCGCGCAGTCCTCGCGGATCAGCGCGGCAACGTCCTTCGGAAACGCGTGCAGGTCGACCTGGGAGACGAAGATCTTGAACTGGCCGGCGTCCTTGCCCGGCACCTGCAGGTCGAAGGACTTGAGCTTCTTGGCCGGAAACTCGTAATCGAGCTCGCGCTTGAGGCCGAGCACGCCCGCGGCGCGGGCGAACAGGTCGCGCAGCGCGAGGTCGGCGGTGCGGATCGCGCCGTGGTCGTTGCGGAAGGCGCCGCCCTGCTCCCTGACCAGCTGCTGCAGGGCGCCGAAGTCCGGCACGTTGGCGGCGAACTTCGCGGTGGCGCGCTGCACGAACAATTCGCGCAGGGTGGCGGCGTTGAGCTTTTTCATGCGGCGCGCATTCTAGATTAGAACGAGAACTCCACGTCGAAGCCCAGCGGCGTGTCGCCCGGGGCCATCGCCCAGAGCGTGGCCAGCAGCGTGAAGTCGTACCAGAAGTGCGCGGCGATCGGCGCGGCCAGGCGCGCGCCGTCGCGGTCGTAGAGCCAGCCGAGGTAGGCGCCGGCGCCGGTGGCGAATGCCGCGCCGGCGAGGTTGAGCTCGCCGTCGAGGCCGACCAGGTGCGCCGCGCCGAAGGCGCCGGCCGAAACCCACAAGCCCTGGCGCTCGCCCATCTGGTGCTGCAGGTAGGGTTGCAGCAGGCCGCGGAACAGGCCCTCCTCCGCCGTCGCCGCGCCGAGCGAGATGCCGAGCGCCGACGCGCCGTACAGCGCGGTGGCGTCGTCGCGGTCGTAGTTCGCCCCCAGCATGCGCACGCGCTCGACGTCGATCAGCCGCCCGCCGTCCTCGCCGTGCGCGGCCAGCGCGCCGATCGCCACGCCGAACAGCGCCGCGCCCCACACCGGCGCGCGCAGCACCTGGCGGCTGAACGGCGCCGACAGCAGCTCGGACGTCGGGGTGTCGTCGACGCGCGCGGCGCGCAGGTCCATGCCGTCGACCGCCAGCGCCTCGCGCGCGGTGGTGAAGATCGAGTATTCCCAGACCTTGTCGGCCAGCAGCAGCGGCACGTTGATCTCGTCGTCGTCGCGGCCGAGGTCCTCGTTGCGCCGCTGCACTTCGATGCCGCCGGCGAGGAAGGCGGCGGTGAGGCCGGCGTAGGTCAGCCCGGCGGCAGTGTCCCCGAGGTAAATGTGCCCGGCGCCGGGGATCAGGCTCCACAGCATGGCGTTGGGCAGCTGCCGGGAGTCCGGCGCGGGTTCGGCAGGTTGAGCGGGTTCTTCGGCGGCGCCGGCCGGGCCGGAAAGCGCCAGCGCCACAAGAAAGGGGACAGTCCCCTTTTTCATGACGACGAAAAAGGTGACAGTCCCCGATCAGCGCGCGATATTGCGGCCGTAGAAGATCTCGAGGATCTCGTGGTTGACGCGCTCGCGGATGCGCTTGGCTTCACGCGGCGGCAGCTCGGACACACCCTCGCCGAACAGGTAGCCGTCGAGGTCGAGCTCCTTCAGGCGCATCTTCGTGTGGAAGATGTTCTCCTGGTAGACATTCACGTCGACCATCACGTAGCGGTCCTTGATCTCGGTCGAGATGAAGTTCTGGATCGAGTCGATCTGGTGGTCGATGTAGTGCTTCATGCCGCGCACGTTGCGGGTGAAGCCGCGCACGCGATAGTCGGCGATGACGATGTCCGACTCGAAGCTGTTGATCAGGAAGTTCAGGACCTTCAGCGGGGAAATCTGGCCGCAGGTCGAGACGTCGATGTCGGCGCGGAACGTGCTGATGCCCTGCTCCGGATGGTTCTCCGGGTAGGTGTGCACCGTGATGTGGCTCTTGTCGAGGTGCGCCACCACCGAGTCCTTCGCCACCACCGTCGGCGATTGCGGGACCTGGTGGCCCTCGGAGATCAGCATGGTCACCGAGGCGCCCTGCGGGTCGTAGTCCTGGCGCGCGACGTTGAGGATGTTGGCGCCGATGATGTCGGCGACCTCGGTCAGGATGTCGGTCAGTCGCTCGGCGTTGTAGGCCTCGTCGATGTACTCGATGTATTCCTGCTGGTGTTGCGCCGTGCGCGCGTAGCAGATGTCGTAGATGTTGAACGACAGCGACTTGGTGAGGTTGTTGAACCCCAGCAGCTTGAGCTTGGGGTTACTGGTGGGCTTGGCCAACGGACGCGGACTCCAGAAGCAACGGCCGCCACCCGGCGGCCGCGCAATTATGTAACAGAAATCTGCCTGCGTGGGGCCCGAAAACGGCCGGTCTCAGGCCGGCTCGCGCAGCTCGAAATCGTGGCTGATCTCGGCGCCGGCGCGGCCGAGCATGATCGACGCCGAGCAGTACTTCTCGGCCGACAGCTGCACCGCGCGCTCCACCACCTTGTCGGTCAGGCCCTTGCCGCTGACCACGAAGTGCAGGTGGATTTTCGTGAACACCTTCGGGTCGGTGTCGGTGCGCTCGCCCTTGACCTCGACCTGCACGTCGGCCACCGCGTGGCGGCCCTTCTTGAGGATGTGGACCACGTCCACCGCCGAGCAGGCGCCGACCGACAGCAGCATCAGCTCCATCGGCCGCATGCCAAGGTTCTTGCCGCCGATGTCCGGCGGGCCGTCGATGACGACACCGTGGCCACTACCGGTGGTGCCGACGAAGGCGGCGTTTTCGATCCACTTGATCCGGGCTTCCATGCATGCTCGCGCGTGAGGGGGGTGGAGGTGTGCTATTTTCCGGCAATCCTTAACGCCCTGCAGGAGACGCGGTCAGCATGCTCAGCAAGCCCGTCATCCAGGCGTTCGTGTCGCAGGCGCACAAGCGCAGCTACCCGCCCAAGCACACCATCCTGCACGCCGGCGACACGCCGACCACGCTATACCTGATCCTGGAAGGCTCGGTCAGCGTGCTGCTGGAAGACAAGGACGGCAAGGAGATCGTGCTGGCCTACCTGGGCCCGGCCGAGTTCTTCGGCGAGATGTGCCTGTTCCCGGAGCAGGCCTCGCGCACCGCCATCGTCCGCACGCGCGCCCAGCCGACGCTGGTGGCGGAGTGCACCTTCGCCGCGTTCCGCGCCTTCGCGCGCGACCACCACGAAATCATGTTCGAGATCGCCGGCCAGCTCGCCGGGCGCCTGCGCAACACCAATACGCGGCTGTCCGACCTCGCCTTCCTCGACGTGGCCGGGCGGCTCGCCCACATCCTGCTCGACCTGTCGAAGAAATCCGACGCGATGGATCACCCGCGCGGGCGCGTGGTGCGCATCAGCCGCCAGGAGCTGGCGCGCAACGCCGGCTGTTCGCGCGAGATGGCCGGGCGCGTGCTGAAGAAGCTCGAGGAAGACGGCCTGGTGCTGAGCCAGGGCCGCAGCATCGTCGTCCTGACGCCGGTGGCGGCCTAGGCCAGCAGCGCCTTCAACGCCGCGCCGGGGCTGTCGGCGCGCATCAGCGATTCGCCCACCAGGAAGCGGTGCACGCCGGCGGCGCGCATGCGCGCGACGTCGGCCGCCACGCCGATGCCGCTTTCGGTAACCACTTCGGTCCCGGCCGGCAGGTGCGGCAGCATCTCGAGGGTGTTCTCGAGGCGCGTCTCGAAAGTGCGCAGGTCGCGGTTGTTGACGCCGAGCAGCCATCCGGCCGGCAGGCCGGCGCGCTGCACCTGCTCGAGCTCGTGGCGATCGTGGATCTCGACCAGCACGTCGAGCGCCAGCTCGCCCGCGGCAGCGGCCAGTTCGTTCATCTGGGATGACGACAGCGCCGCGGCGATCAGCAGGACGGCGTCGGCGCCCAGCGCGCGCGCCTCCGCCACCTGCAGCGGGTCCACGGTGAAGTCCTTGCGCAGCACCGGCAGATCACACGCGTTGCGCGCCTGCCTGAGGTGGTCGGCATGGCCGAGGAAGAAGCGCTCGTCGGTCAACACCGACAGGCAGGCCGCGCCGCCGGCGGCGTAGTCGGCGGCCAGGGCCGGCGGATCGAAGTTCGGCCGGATCACGCCGCGGCTCGGCGAGGCCTTCTTGATCTCGGCGATGACGGCGGCGCCGGAGGCGGCGCGCGCGCGCAGCGCGCCGGCGAAGCCGCGCGGCGCGGACTGCGCGGCGGCGAGGTCCGCCAGCGAGTGCGGCGAGTGCTTCTTCCTCAGCGCGACGACTTCCTCGCGCTTCTGGGCGAGGATTTTCTCCAGGATGTCGCTCAAACCTTCCTCGTCATTGCCACGAACTCGTCGAGCTTGCGCCGCGCCGCGCCGCTGGCCATGGCCTGGCGCGCGCGGGCGATGCCGTCCTCGATCGAGCGGGCGACGTTGGCGACATACAGTGCCGCGCCGGCGTTCAGCGCCACGATCTCGCGCGCCACGCCGGGCTTGTCGTCCAGCGCCTCGAGCACGCGCGCCTTCGACTCGGCGGCGTTCTCGACCTTGAGGTTGCGGCTCGCGGACATGGCCAGACCGAAGTCCTCGGGATGGATGTCGTACTCGCGCACCTCCCCGTCGCGCAGCTCGCCGACCAGGGTCGCCGCGCCGAGCGTGATCTCGTCGAGGCCGTCGCGGCCCCACACCACCAGCGCACGCTGGATGCCCAGTCGCTGCAGCACGCGCACCTGGATGCCGACCAGGTCCGGGTGGAACACGCCCATCAGGATGTTCGGCGCGTCGGCCGGGTTGGTCAGCGGGCCGAGGATGTTGAACACCGTGCGCACGCCGAGTTCCTTGCGCACCGGCGCCACGACCTTCATCGCAGGGTGGTGGATCGGCGCGAACATGAAGCCCATGCCAATGCTGTCGAGGCAGGCGGCGACCTGCTCGGGCTGCAGCTCGATCGAGGCGCCGAGCGCCTCCAGCACGTCGGCCGCGCCCGATTTCGACGACACGCCGCGGTTGCCGTGCTTGGCCACGCGCGCGCCGGCGGCGGCGGCGACGAAACTCGAGGCGGTGGAGATGTTGAAGCTGTGCGAGGCGTCGCCGCCGGTGCCGACGATGTCGACGAAGTGCGGATGCGGGGCGGCGCGCACCTTCAGCGCGAATTCCTTGAGCACCGAGGCCGCCGCGGCGATCTCGCCCACGGTCTCCTTCTTGACGCGCAGGCCGGTCAGCAGCGCGGCCACCATCACCGGCGAGACCTCGCCGCGCATGATGGCGCGCATCAGGTCGGCCATCTCGTCCGGGAAGATCTCGCGGTGCTCGATGGTCCGCTGCAGCGCTTCCTGCACCGTGATCGGCATCAGTACGCCC
>JANNLM010000096.1:0-3660 GCA_031396825.1 Gammaproteobacteria bacterium
ACCGAGCAGGTCCGCCGCCGGCCGTACTGCGTGATCCTGCTCGACGAGGTCGAGAAGGCGCATCCCGAGGTGTTCAACGTGCTGCTGCAGGTGCTCGACGACGGCCGCCTGACCGACGGCCAGGGCCGCACCGTGGACTTCCGCAACACGGTCGTCGCCATGACCTCGAACCTCGGCTCGCAACTGATCCAGGAATTCGCGACGAAGAACGACTACGAGGCGATGAAGCAGGCCGTCATGGAAGTCGTGCGCCAGCACTTCCGGCCCGAGTTCATCAACCGCATCGACGAGGCGGTCGTGTTCCACCCGCTCGGCAGCGGCCACATCCGCGACATCGCGAAAATCCAGGTCAAGCGCCTGCTCGCGCGCATCGTCGAACGCGGCATGAAGATCGACTTCACCGACGCGGCCCTGAATCACCTCGCCCAGGCCGGCTTCGATCCGGTCTACGGCGCGCGGCCGCTCAAGCGCGCCATCCAGACGCTGGTCGAAAACCCGTTGGCGCGGTCGCTCCTCGACGGCCAGTTCGTGGTCGGCGACATCATCAAGGTCGACTACAAGGACAAGGCGCTGGCGTTCAGCCGCGCCTGATCATTCCTTCGACGGCGGCGCGCGACCGAACATCGCCGCGCGCTCGCTGGCCTGGTGAGCGATGCGCGCGAACACGCCGGTCGCGCGGACCATGCCGGCACGATCCAGTGCCTCGACGGTATCGGCCCGCGTGTGGTGCACGTCGAAGTACTTGCTGCCGTCCTGCACCACGATGACCTCCGGCGCGTTGAGCTTGCGCATCTCGCCCACGTCGGTGCCGCCGTCCTTGCCGTTGGAGCCGGGCTCGAGGGCGAGCGCTTGCGCCAGCTGCGCCACTTCGGGCCAGTCGGCCTCGGCGACCCCGCCATTGAGTTTCCACGGCACGCCGCTGCCGGAGTCGGCTTCCATGACCAGCGCATGGCGTCCGGCTTCGGCCGCGTGCGCGGCGGCGTAGGCCTTGGCGCCCTGGATGCCGAACTCCTCGTTGGCGAACAGCACCACGCGAATCGTGCGGTGCGGCTTGCGCCCGAGCGCGGCGATGCGTTTCGCCGCCGCCATGACGATGCCGACGCCCGCGGCGTCGTCGTTGGCGCCGGGCGTGATGTCCCAGGAATCCAGGTGGGCGCCGAGCAGCACGATCTCGTCGGTCTCCCCGGGGATTTCGCCGACCACGTTGGCCGACGACGCCATGCCGGCATCGACCGCTTCGAGCTTCATGCGCACGCGCACGCGCTGGCCGCCCGCCAGCAACTGCTCGAGCACGTCGGCGTCGGGTCCGCTCAGGGCCGCGGCCGGGATCTTCGGTGCATCGGCTTCGTACCGGGTCGTGCCGGTGTGCGCATTCACGTCCGTGCCGAGCGAGCGGATCAGCACCGCCCGCGCGCCCTTGCGCGCGGCCACCGCCGGCCCTTTGCGCCGCATCGGCGCGACCTTGCCGTAGCCGCTGCCGTCGCGCGTGCGCTCCATGCGCGCCTGGATGAACACGATCTTGCCGGCCGCAGCACCGCGCGGCAGGGCTTCCAGCGCCTCCATCGAAGCGACCGGGAACACGTCGCCCTCGACGCCCTCGGGGCGCGTCGCCAGGCTGCCGCCGAGCGCCACGGCCTCGAGCGTCCGCTTGCCCGGCTTGAGCACCTCGACCGAGATGGCGCCGCGCTGCCAGCGCGGCACGCTCACCGGCTCGGCGCGCACGTTCTGGAAGCCGAGCGCAGTCATCGTGGCCAGCGCCCATTGCACGGCGCGGGCGTCGCCCTCGCTGCCGGCGAAGCGCGGGCCGACCTCGGTCACCAGCGAGGCGGCCAGCGCCCAGGCGTCCTCGTCCTGCGACTGCAGGATGGCCGAGTCCTTCGAGCGATCGACCGTGGTCGCGCAGGCGGCCAGCAGCAGCGCCGCGACCAGCGCCCTAGCGGCGCGCACGGAAGAACTCCTGGAGGATGGCGCCGCACTCGTCGGCGAGCACGCCGCCGGTCCAGTCGGGCTTGTGGTTGAGCTTGGGATTGGAAATGACGTCATAGACGGAATTCACGGCTCCGGCTTTCGGGTCGGCGGCGCCGAAGACGACGCGCGCCAGACGGGAGTGGATGATGGCGCCCGCGCACATGACGCAGGGCTCGAGGGTGACGTAAAGGGACAGGCCGCCGAGGCGATAATTGCGCAGCGCCGACGCGGCGGCGCGCATGGCGACCATCTCGGCGTGCGCTGACGGATCGTGCGCGGCGATCGGCTGGTTCCAGCCCTCGGCGACGACCTCTTCGCCGCGGACCACCACCGCACCCACCGGCACTTCGCCCAGTTCCTGCGCGCGCCGCGCCAGCTTCAGCGCGTGGCGCATCCAGCGCTCGTCGGCGGCCACATCCATCGTCAACCCAGCGCCTGGCGAAAGGACCACAGCCCCAGCACGATCAACACCACCCCGGCGATCAGGTGGAACGTCTTCTGCGTCGCCTGGCCGCCAATCCAGGCGCCGGCGACGACACCGATGGCGGCGGCCAGCAGCGCGGCGGTTCCCGCGCCGATGAACACCCACAGCCGCGCGTTCGGCGAATCCGCGGAGAAATAGACCGTGGTCAGCTGCGCCATGCCGCCCATTTCCACCAACAGCACGGTGTTGAATACCGCCAGCGCGATTCTCCAGCCGGAATCAGGGTTCATGGCGCCTCCATCTCAGGGCCGGTGCTACTCCCACTCGATCGTCGCCGGCGGCTTGCCGGAAATGTCGTAGACCACGCGCGAGATGCCCGGCACCTCGTTGACGATGCGGCGCGCCGCGACGTCGAGCAGCTCGTACGGCAGGTGCGCCCAGTGCGCGGTCATGAAGTCCACGGTCTGCACCGCGCGCAGCGCGATGACCGGCTCGTGGCGGCGGCCGTCGCCCATCACGCCGACGCTGTTGACCGGCAGGAACACGGCGAAGGCCTGCGACACCTGGTCGTACCAACCCGCCTTGCGCAGCTCGGCGATGAAGATCGCGTCGGCCTTGCGCAACCGGTCGGCCGCCTCGGGCGTGACCTCTTCGAGAATCCGCACGCCCAGGCCCGGGCCCGGAAACGGGTGGCGGAACACCATCTCGCGCGGCAAGCCGAGCTCCATGCCGATGGCGCGCACCTCGTCCTTGAACAGCTCGCGCAGCGGCTCGACCAGCTTGAGCTTCATGTGCTCGGGCAGCGCCCGGCTCCTCGAGCTCGAGCCGCGCTGGATCGACCGCTTCACGTTCGTCCAGATATCCGCGCCGAGCCGCAGCGCGATCAACGACTACCGCGATTACGCGGCCCGTGTCGTCGCGCTGGCGAAGGAGATCAACGCGCGCTTCAGCGCGGCCAAGCACCCGCCGATCGTGCTCATCGCCGAGCATCACGAGCCGGAGGCCGTGTACGAGTATTTCCGCGCCGCGGACGTGTGCTTCGTCAGCAGCCTGCACGACGGCATGAACCTCGTGGCCAAGGAATTCGTCGCGGCGCGCGACGACGAGCAGGGCGTGCTGATCCTGTCCCAGTTTGCCGGGGCCTCGCGCGAATTGCCGGAGGCGCTGGTGGTGAATCCCTACGACGCCGACCAGTGCGCGTCGGCGCTGCACCTGGCCTTGACGATGCCGGCCGAGGACCAGCGCGTGCGCATGCGGCTGATGCGCAA
>JANNLM010000100.1:0-10720 GCA_031396825.1 Gammaproteobacteria bacterium
AAGGACCGCCACGGCCATGACGGGCCGGCGGTCGACGTGCTCAAGCACCTGCTGCACGCGAACGACGAGCAGGCCGCCCACAATCGCGCGCACTTCGACCGGCACGGCGTGCTGGCGATCAACCTGATGTCCTCGCCCGGCTCCGGCAAGACCGCGCTGCTCGAAGCGACCATCGACGCGCTGCGCGACGAATTCAGCATGGCGGTGATCGAGGGCGACCTCGAGACCGAGAACGACGCCCAGCGCATCCGCGCCAAGGGCGTGCCGGCGATCCAGATCACCACCGGCACCGCCTGCCACCTTGATGCGCACCTGGTGCACGACGCGCTGCACGACCTGCCGCTGGCCGGCCTCGACCTGGTGTTCATCGAGAACGTCGGCAACCTGGTGTGCCCGGCCAGCTTCGACCTGGGCCAGCACTACAACGTCGCGCTGCTGAGCGTGACAGAGGGCGACGACAAGCCGGCCAAGTACCCGGTGATGTTCCGCGCCGCCGACCTGGTGCTGGTCACCAAGACCGACCTGCTCGACGTCATCGACGACTTCAGCGTCGCCCGCGCGCGCGCGGCGGTGCAGGTGCTCGGCCGCGAGACGCTGGTGCGCACCGTCGCGATGCGCCGCCATCCGTGGATCGGCCCGTGGACCGACTGGCTGCGGCAGGTCACCGAGATGCACCGCACCACGCTGCATCCGGCGCCGGCCGCGCGCCGGCTGGCGCCGCACTTCGTCTCGCTCGTCGACTAGGCACGACCATGTGCCTCGCCGTGCCGGTGCGCGTGGTCGAGATCTTTCCCGACGGCAACGCCACCGTGGACATCGGCGGCGTGCGCACCCGCGTGTCGCTGGCGCTGGTGGACGGCGTCGCGGTCGGCGAGTACGTCATCGTCCACGCCGGCTTCGCCATCAACCGGCTCGACGTCGCCGAAGCCGAGAAATCGCTGGCCTTGTTCGCCGAGATCGCCGCGACGCTCGGGGGGCCGCGTGCGCTTCGTTCGTGAGTTTCGCGACGGCGCCGCCGCCGCCGCGCTGGCGCGCCAGATCGCCGCGGAGGTTGATCCGGCGCGCGACTACCACCTCATGGAATTCTGCGGCGGCCACACGCACGCCATCTTCCGCTACGGCGTGCAGGACCTGCTGCCGGCGAACATCCACCTCGTGCACGGGCCTGGCTGCCCGGTCTGCGTTCTGGCGATTCCGCGCCTGGACCTCGCCATCGAGCTGGCGCAGCGCCCGGACGTGACGCTGGTCAGCTACGGCGACATGCTGCGCGTGCCGGCGTCGCGCCGGCGCAGCCTGCTGAAGGCGCGCGCCCGCGGCGCCGACGTGCGCATGGTGTACTCGGCGCTCGAGGCGCTCGACATCGCGCGCGCGGAGCCGGGCCGGCAGGTGGTGTTCTTCGCGATCGGCTTCGAGACCACCACCCCGGCGACGGCGGTGCTGATCCAGCAGGCGCAGCGGCTCGGCCTCGCCAACCTCTCGGTCTACTGCAACCACGTGCTGACGCCGTCGGCGATCCAGAGCATCCTCGACTCGCCCGAGGTGCGCGCGCTCGGCCGCGTGCGCGTCGATGGCTTCATCGGCCCGTCGCACGTCAGCACCGTGATCGGCAGCCGGCCGTACGAGTATTTCGCCGAGGAATACCACAAGCCGGTGGTGATCTCGGGCTTCGAGCCGCTCGACGTGCTGCAGTCCATCCGCCTGCTGGTACGGCAGCTCAACGAGGGCCGCGCCGAGGTCGAGAACGAGTTCACGCGCGGCGTCAGCCGCGAGGGCAACGTCAAGGCGCAGGCCCTGGTCGCCGACGTGTTCGAGCTGCGGCCGCAGTTCGAGTGGCGCGGGCTCGGCCACGTCGCCTACAGCGGGCTGCGCATCAAGTCCGATTACGCCGCGTTCGACGCCGAGCGCCGCTTCGACCTGCACGAAAAGCCCGTGCCCGAAAACAAGGCCTGCCAGTGCCCGGCGATCATCCGCGGCGTCAAGAAACCGACCGACTGCGCGATCTTCGGCACGGTGTGCACGCCGCGCAACCCGATCGGCTCCTGCATGGTGTCGTCGGAAGGCGCCTGCGCCGCGTACTACAAGTACCGCTGGCGCAAGCCGGCCGCGGCCGCGCACGACGAAGCGGCCGCCTGATGCGCATCCTGCTGCTGACGCACGCCTTCAACAGCCTCGCGCAGCGCCTGTACCTCGAACTGGCCGCGCGCGGCCACGAGCTCTCGGTCGAGTTCGACATCAACGACGCCACCACCGCCGAGGCGGTGGACTTGTTCGCGCCGGACCTGGTGCTCGCGCCGTACCTGCGGCGCGCCATCGCCGAGCCGGTGTGGCGCGCGGTGCCGTGCTTCATCGTCCACCCGGGCCCGCCCGGCGACCGCGGCCCGTCGGCACTGGACTGGGCGATCCTGCGCGGCGCGCCGCGCTGGGGCGTGACCGTGCTGCAGGCCACGGCCGAGCTCGACGGCGGCCCGGTGTGGGCGTCGGCAGAATTCCCGATGCGCGAGGCGCGCAAGAGCAGCCTGTACCGCAACGAAGTCACCGAGGCCGCGGTCGCGGCCGTGCTCGAGGCCGTGGAGCGCTTCCAGGGCGGCGCGCGGCCCGCCGTGCAACGCGTGAACACGGCCGGCTGGCTGCCGCTGATGCGCCAGGAGCAGCGGCGCATCGACTGGGCGCGCGACGACAGCGCCACCGTGCTGCGCAAGATCCGCTCGGCCGACGGCCAGCCCGGCGTCGAGGATGCGCTCGCCGGCGGCCGCTTCCGCCTGTTCGACGCCTGGCCCGAGCCGCGCCTGTCCGGGCGTCCCGGCGCGCTGATCGCGCGGCGCTTTGATGCGGTGTGCCGCGCCACGCGCGACGGCGCGGTCTGGATCGGCCAGCTGCAGCCGCTCGACGCAGACGCGCCCGCCTTCAAGCGGCCGGCAGCGCTGGCGCTCGGCGCCATCGCCGAGGCACTGCCGCGCAGCGAGCCCGATCCGGCGAGCCCGGCCGCGGCCGAGGGCTATCCCGACATCCGCTACGAGGAGCACGGCGCGGTCGGCACGCTGCATTTCGAGTTCTGCAACGGCGCGATGAGCACGGCGCAGTGCGAGCGCCTGCGCCGGGCTTACGCCGCCGCGCGCCGGCGCCCCACGCGCGTCATCGTGCTGGCGGGCGGCGCCGACTTCTGGAGCAATGGCCTGCACCTGCATTGCATCGAGGCCGCCGCCAGCCCGGCCGACGAGTCGTGGCGGAACATCAACGCGATCGACGACCTGGCCCACGACATCCTGACCACCGACCGCCACCTCACGGTCGCCGCGCTGCAGGGCAATGCCGGCGCCGGCGGCGTGTTCCTGGCGCTGGCGGCGGACGCGGTGCACGCGCGCCGCGGCGTGGTGCTCAACCCGCACTACCGCAACATGGGCAACCTGTACGGCTCCGAGTACTGGACCTACCTGCTGCCGGGGCGGCTCGACGCCGGCGCGCAGGCCGCGCTGCAGCGGCAGCGCCTGCCGGTCGGCGCCGATGCGGCGCGGGCGCTGAACCTGATCGACGCCGTTGGCGGCCCGTCGCGCGAGGCGTTCCTCGCCGAGGTCCGCGCGGCGGCCGCGGCGTTGGCGGAGCCGTCCGCGTTCGATGCGCGGCTCGCGGCCAAGCGCGACCGGCGCGCCCGCGACGAGGCGCAGCAGCCGCTGGAGCGCTATCGCGCGCAAGAGCTCGCGCGCCTGCGCCTGAACTTCTACGGCTTCGACCCGAGCTACCACGTCGCGCGCTACCGCTTCGTGCACCGCACCCCCCAGGCATGGACGCCGCTCTACCTCGCCCGTCATCGCGCGCAGCGCCCGGCCGCGCTGCGCCGCACCGGCTGAGCGCTCCGATGGCGCCCGCGGCCGTCCCTCGCGCCGCGCGCACCTGGATCGTCGAGGGACGCGTGCAGGGCGTCGGCTTCCGGCCGTTCGTGTACCGGCTCGCGCACGCGCATGGCATCACGGGCTCGGTGCAGAACAACGCCGGCGCCGTGACCATCCACGGCGAAGGCGCGCCCGGCGCGCTGGCCGAGTTCGAGCAGGATCTCGTCGCGCGCGCGCCGCCGCTGGCGCAGCCGCGCGTGGTCTCGTCGCTGGCGCAGCCGCCGGCCGGCGCCGCCACGTTCCGCATCCTCGACAGCGCCGCGGACGCCGCGCCGCGCATCCACGTGCCGCCCGACCAGTTCCTGTGCGACGACTGCCTCGCGGAAATGAGCGACCCGGCGGCGCGGCGCTACCGCTATCCGTTCATCAACTGCACGCAGTGCGGGCCGCGCTACACGATCATCCGCGCGCTGCCGTACGACCGTCCCAACACCTCCCTGGCGGGGTTCCCGTTGTGCGCGGACTGCGCGCGCGAATACCACGACCCGCTGGACCGCCGTTTCCACGCCCAGCCGCTGGCCTGCCCGGCCTGCGGCCCGCGCCTGCACTGGCAGCGCGGCGACACCCGCGTCGACGGCAACGAGGCTGCGCTGGCCGCGTGCCTCGAGGCCCTGCGCGGCGGCGCGATCGTCGCGGTGCGCGGCATCGGCGGCTATCACCTGGTGTGCGACGCCGCCAGCGAGCGCGCGGTCGCCACGCTGCGCGCGCGCAAGCAGCGCCCGGCCAAGCCGCTGGCGCTGATGCTGCCGTGGCGCGGCGCCGACGGCCTCGACGCGGCGCGCGCCATCGCGCTGCTCGATCCGCTGCAGGAGCAGGCGCTGCGGCACCCGCAGCGACCGATCGTGCTCGCCACGCGGCGCGCCGGCGCGCCGCTCGCGCCCGCGGTCGCGCCGGGACTGCGCGAGCTCGGCCTGATGCTGCCGTACAGCCCCTTGCACCACCTGCTGCTCGACGGCTTCGGCGCGCCGCTGGTCGCCACTTCCGGCAACGTCTCCGGCGAGCCGGTGCTCACCGCCGTCGACGAGGCCGAAGCCCGGCTCGGCGCGATCGCCGACGCCTTCCTGCACCATGACCGCCCGATCGAGCGGCCCGCGGACGATCCGGTGCTGCAGATGAATGCCGGGCGCCTGCGGCCGATCCGCATCGGGCGCGGCAACGGGCCGCTGGAGCTCGAGTTGCCGCGGCCGATCGCGCAACCGACGCTGGCGCTCGGCGCCTTCCTGAAGAACACCGTGGCGCTGGCCTGGGACGACCGCGTGGTCGTCTCGCCGCACATCGGCGAGCTCGCCAGCCCGCGCTCGCGCGCCGTGTTCGAGCAGGTCTGCTCCGACCTGCAGCGCCTGTACGGCGTGCGGGCGACGCAGCTGGCCTGCGACGCGCACCCGGATTTCCCGAATTCGCGCTGGGCCCGCTCCACCGGCCTGCCGGTGGTGCCGGTGCTGCACCACCACGCCCACGCCAGCGCGCTGGCCGGCGAAACCGGCGCCGGCGCGCCGATGCTGTGCTTCACCTGGGACGGCGTGGGCGCCGGCGAGAACGGCGAGTTGTGGGGCGGCGAGGCGCTGCTCGGCCTGCCGGGCCATTGGCAGCGCGTCGCCAGCTTTCGCACCTTCCCGCTGCCGGGCGGTGACCAGGCGGCGCGGCAGCCGTGGCGCACGGCTGCGGCGCTGTGCTGGACCCTCGGTCGCGCCGCGTCCGGCGCGGACGCGCAACAGCTGGAGCAGGTGCGCCAGATGCTGAGCCTGGGCCTCGCCTGCCCCGCGACCAGCGCCGTCGGCCGCCTGTTCGACGCCGCCAGCGCGCTGGCCGGCGTGTGCCGCGAGTCGAGTTTCGAGGGCGAGGCGCCGATGCGGCTCGAGGCGCTGTGCGCGCCGGCGGGCGTTCCGGCGCGCCCGCTCGCGCTGGCGCGCGATGCGCGCGGCGTGTGGCGCAGCAACTGGGCGCCACTGGTGGACCTCATGCTCGATGCCGGCTTGTCGCTGGCCGAGCGCGCCGCCGGGTTCCACGCGACGCTGGCGCGCGCGCTGGTCGAGCAGGCGCGCGCCGTGCGCGGCGAGCACGACTTCAGCACGGTCGGCCTGAGCGGGGGCGTGTTCCAGAACCGCACGCTGACGGCGCTGGCGCAGGCCGGCCTGGAAGCCGCCGGCTTCGCCGTGCGGCTGCACGAGCAGGTGCCGGCCAACGACGCCGGCATCAGTTACGGCCAGATCATCGAGACGCTGGCACGGAGCGAAACGTGAACGACCTCAACGCACCCCACCCGCTCACCGAAACCCACATCGCGCTGTCGCACGGCAACGGCGGCCGCATGATGCGCGAGCTGATCGAGCGCGTGTTCGGCGCCGCGCTGGGCAATCCCCTGCTCGACACCGGCCTGGATGCGGTCGCGGTGCCGGCCGTCGCCGGCCAGGAGCTGGTGCTGACCACCGACGGCTTCACGGTGAAGCCGCTGGAGTTCCCCGGCGGCGACATCGGCTCGCTCGCCGTGCACGGCTCGGTCAACGACCTCGCGGTCTGCGGCGCGCAGCCGCACTACCTGACGCTGGGCGCGATCCTCGAGGAAGGCCTCGAGGTGGCGCTGCTGCAGCGCCTGGTCGCCTCGTTCGCGCGCGCCGCGCGCGACTGCGGCGTCGCCGTGGTCGCCGGTGACACCAAGGTCGTCGGCCGCGGCGAGTGCGACGGCGTGTATTTCTCCGTGACCGGCATCGGCTTCCGCGATCCGCAAGTGCGGCTCGGCTTCGCGGGCATCCGGCCCGGCGACCGCGTGCTGGTCAGCGGGCCGGTGGGCGACCACGGCGCCGCGGTGATGCTGGCGCGCGCCGAGTTCGGCCTGCGCGGCGACCTGCGGTCGGACGCCGCGAGCGTGCTGCCGCTGGCGCAGGCGCTGCTGCGCCTGCCCGGACTGCGCTTCATGCGCGACCCGACGCGCGGCGGCCTGGCCACGGTCTGCCACGAGATCGCCCGCGCGGCGCGCTGCGGCCTGCGCCTGTCCGAGGACGCCATTCCCGTGCGCGAGGCGGTCGCCTCGGTCTGCGAGCTGCTCGGCTACGACCCGCTGTACCTGGCCTGCGAAGGCCGCCTCGTCGCCGTGGTCGATCCGGCGCAGGCCGAAGCCGCGCTGGCCGCGCTGCGCGCGCTGTCGCCGGAGGCGGCGCTGATCGGCTCGATCGTCGCCGGCGCGCCGCACGTGGTGCTGGCGACCAGTTTCGGCGGCGAGCGCGTGCTCGACGAGCTCGAGGACGACCCCCTGCCGAGAATCTGCTGAGTTCAGACCGGCGCGGCGAAGCGCCGCGACCGCATCACCTCTTCCTGGTCGAGCTCCTCGAGCGCGGCCTCGAAGCGCCGCTCGTCGGCACGCGCTTCCGGCAGCACGACTTTCTCGAGCGCGCGCACGCGCCGCTCGGTGCGCCGGTACTCGCGCATGAGCCGCAGCAGGCTGGCCGCGGCGGCCGCCAGCGGCACGGCCTGCGCGGCGAGTTCGCGGCAGGCCTGCGCGCAGCGTTCGCCTTCCAGCGTGCGCCCTGCCCGCGCCGGCGCGGCGCCGCTCAGCGAGAGGCCGGCGGCGGCGACCAGCGCGACGCCGAGGAACGAGGCCTCACGCCGCGACACCTCGGACTGCTCCAGCGGCAACGCCGGATAGACCTGCAGGCCTTCCAGGCCGTGGCGGCCAACCGCATCCGCCAGCGCCGTGGCGGCGCGGTCCGCGCGCCGCAGCATTTCGGCGCGCAGCACGCCATAGGCGCGCGCGCGGCGCAGCAGCTCCTGCGCCAGCGCCACGCGTTTCTCGTCGAGGAAGCGGTGGCCTTCCTCGATCACGCGCCGGTCGCGGCGCAGCGCCAGCAGCGCCGCGCGCGAAGCGGTGCCTTCAGCCACCGTCGGCTCCGAGATGCTGCGCGACCTGATCGTCCGACAGGCGCGACAGCTCGGCGTGCGGCAGCATCTTCAGCACGTCCCAGCCCGCGGCCATGCTCTGCGCCAGCGAGCGCGGCGCGTCCTGGTGCAGCACCTGGCGCTCGAACGCATCGCCGAACGCGAGGAATCGACGGTCGGTCTCCGGCATGCCCTCCTCGCCGACGACGCTGGCCAGCACGCGCACCTGGTGTGCGCGCGCATACGCGGCGTACAGCTGGTTGGCCAGCGCCGGATGATCGGGATCGGTGTAGCCCTGGCCGGTGCCCTGGTCCATCAGGCGCGACAGGCTCGGCAGCACCGCGATCGGCGGATACAGGCCGCGGCGGTCGAGGTCGCGGTCGAGCACGATCTGCCCCTCGGTGATGTAGCCGGTCAGGTCCGGGATCGGGTGGGTGATGTCGTCGCCGGGCATGGTCAGGATCGGCAACTGCGTCAGCGTGCCGGGCCGCCCGCGGATGCGCCCGGCGCGCTCGAACAGCGCTGCCAGGTCCGAGTACATGTAGCCGGGATAGCCCTTGCGGCTCGGCACCTCGCTGTGGCTGGCCGAGACCTCGCGCAGCGCCTCGCAGTAATTGGTCATGTCGGTCATCACCACCAGCACGTGCCGGCCTTCGGTGAAGGCCAGGTACTCGGCGGCGGTCAGCGCGTAGCGCGGCGTCAGGATGCGCTGCGCCGAGGAATCGCTGGCCAGGTTCAGGAACATCACGGTGCGCTCGAGCGCGCCGCTCTCCTCCATCGCCCGGCGGAACTCCTCGGCGGCGACCGCCGACACGCCGATGCCGACGAACACGGTGGCGAATTCGCTCGCCGCGCCGCCCTCGCGCAGCAGCCGCGCGTGGCGCGTGATGTCGATCGCGAGCCTGCCGTGCGGCAGGCCGCCGGCGGAGAACAGCGGCAGTTTCTGCCCGCGCACCAGGCTGTTGAGCAGGTCGATCGCCGACACGCCGGTCTCGATGAAGTCCTGCGGCAGGTCGCGCGCGGTCGGATTGATCGGCAGGCCGTCGATCGGCCGCTCCTCGACCACCGCCACCGGCGGTCCGCCGTCGATCGGGCGGCCGACGCCGTCGAACACGCGGCCCAGCAGGCCGGGCCCGACGCCGAAGCTCAGCGGCTCGCCGCGGAAGCGCACGCGCAGGCCGCGCAGCGCGAGGTCGGCGGTCGGCTCGAGCACCTCGACCAGCAGGCGTTCCTGGTCCAGCGCGACGATGCGGCCGTTGCGCGCGCGGCCGTCCGCGCCGATGACCTCGACCGCTTCGGCCAGGCCCACGTCGACGCCGCGTTTCAGCGACAGCAGCGGCCCTTCGAGCCGCAGGCCCGCGTCGGCCAGGCTCAGCTCAGGCCGCATGCGATCGCTCCGACCGGGCCGCAGCGTCCGTCGCGGCCGGCGTCGCCGGCAGCGGGCAGGCGCCGGCCTTCGCCTGCAGCCGCGCGAGCTCGGCATCCGCCTGCGCCTGCAGCACCTCGAACTGCGCCAGCGCGTCTTCGCCGATCTCCTCGCCGGCGCGGCGCAGGCGGCGCAGCACCGGCAGGCTTTCCAGCGCGGCAATCGGGGCGCCGCCGGCCAGCGCGGCCTCGGCGCTGTCGAAGAAGCGGTCGAGCAGGCGCATCATCGCGGTCTGCCGCGCCGGCGAGGCGTACGCGTCTATCTTCGAGAACGCCGACTGGCGCAGGAAGGACTCGTTCAACAGCGCCGCCGTCAGCAGCGTCAGCCGCTGGCGCGGCGGCAGCGCGTCCTTGCCGACGATGCGCGCCATGCGCTGCAGGTGCGCTTCCTGCTCGAGCAGGGTCAGGAACCGCTGGCGCTGGCGCTCGCGCTCGGCGTGGCCCTGCGCGCGCCACCAGGCGGCAAGCCGCGGAGCGTCGTCGGAGTACGCGTTCAGCGGGTGGATCGCGGGGTAGAAGCGCGCCCGCGCGCGGTCGCGGTCGAGCGGCCAGAAGCAGCGCACGTTGCGTTGCGTGTGCAGCGTGACCGGCTCGGAGAAATCGCCGCCCGGCGGGCTGACCGCGCCGATCAGCGTGACCGAGCCCTCGGCGCCGGCCAGCGTGGTCACACGCGCGGCACGCTCGTAGAACTCGGCCTTGCGCGTGCCGAGGTAGGCCGGGTAGCCGCCCTCGGCCGGCAGCTCGCCGAGGCGGCCGGAAATCTCGCGCAGCGCCTCGGCCCAGCGGCTGGTCGAGTCGGCCATCAGCGCGACGTGCAGGCCCTGGTCGCGGAAATACTCCGCGACGGTCACGCCGGTGTAGATGCTCGCTTCGCGCGCGGCGACCGGCATGTTCGAGGTGTTGGCGATGATGACCGAGCGCTCGATCAGCGGCCGGCCGGTGCGCGGGTCCTCGAGGTGCGGGAATTCGTGCAGCACCTCGGCCATTTCGTTGCCGCGCTCGCCGCAGCCGACGTAGACGATCACGTCGGCGTCGCACCACTTGGCGATGCTCTGCTGCAGGATGGTCTTGCCGGTGCCGAAGCCGCCCGGCATCGCCGCGCAGCTGCCGCGCGCGACCGGGAACAGCGCGTCGATGATGCGCTGGCCGGTCAGCAGCGGCGCGTCGACCGGCAGGCGCGCGGCCGCCGGCCGCGGCAGGCGCACCGGCCACGGGTGGCTCATCGCCACCGCGTGCTCGGCGCCGTCGGCGCCGGCGATGCGGCAGACGATCTGGCGGTCGGTGTACGGCCCCGGCGCGACGATCTCGCGCACGCGGCCCGACACGCCCGGCGGCACCAGGCAGAGCTGCATGCGACCGGTGGTGCCGAGCACTTCACCGAGGATCGCGCCGCCGCGCACGTCGTCGCCGACGCGCAGCTTCGGCGTGAAGCTCATGGCGGCAGATTCCTCCCGCAGGCTGCCGGGAACGACGTGCTCGGCGGCGGCGCCGGACAGCGGCCGCAGCAGCCCGTCGAAAATGCCGCCGAGGATCGCCGG
>JANNLM010000101.1:0-13670 GCA_031396825.1 Gammaproteobacteria bacterium
CCCCGCGCCTGCCCGCGACCCTCGCTCCCGATGGGCTTGCGCCCATAGGTCGCTCGGGCCGCGGGCAGGCGCCGAGCTGCTGGCAACTGCCGAGCCTACTTAGGTATAGTCGGAGGCATGTCGGTCACCACGCGAATTGGCGGGTGGACGCCACGGGCGAGGCCCGTGAGGATTTCTGCCCTCCTCGAGTTGTACGAGCGCAACTTCCGCCTCATCGAGTGCCTCGCACCCGAGCTCGAATTCCCCTTCGACGACGCCGTGTCCTACAGCGGCACCGACCTGCCGCTGCGGCTGACGGTCGCCGAGCGTGGCCGCTTCACCGTGGCGTTCCGCCTGACCTACGAGTTCGCCGAGGCTGGCGGCATCAAGCGTGAGCCCGACCTCGAGGTGCGCGTGTATCGCGACGCGCGCCTGGCCGAGGCCCTGATCTGCCCGAGCCGGCCCGCCTGGCTGGCCAAGGACGAGGGCGACCCGCAGGCGTTCCAGTTCCTCGACGACCAGTGGGGGCGGAACTTGTTGCTGCACAAGTGGCTGCACTACCTGCTCGAGAACGGCCACGGTTTCGGCCTGGCCGGGCGGCCCCGCAAGGCCGTCGCGCTCTAGCCCGCGTCGATAAACGCCAGCAGTTCCGCGGTTTTCTTCCTCATCAGCGCCTCGTCGCCGCGCGACTCGACGTTGAGCCGCAGGATCGGCTCGGTGTTGCTGCCGCGCAGGTTGAAGCGCCAGTCGTCGTACTCGAGTGAAATCCCGTCGGTGCGGTCGATGCGCGCGCCCTTGGCGTACTGCGCCTCGACCTTCCGCAGGATCGAGGGGATGTCCTTGACCTTGCGGTTGATCTCGCCCGAGGCCGGAAATTTCTTCATGCGGTCGGCGACCAGCCCGGACAGCGGACCGCGCTCGCTCACCAGGGCCGCCACCAGCAGCCACGGGATGTTGCCGTTGTCGCAGTAGGCGAAGTCGCGGAAGTAGTGGTGCGCGCTCATCTCGCCGCCGTAGACGGCGTTCTCGGCGCGCATGCGCTCCTTCATGAAGGCGTGCCCGGTCTTGCTCAGCACCGGCGTGCCGCCGCCGGCCTTCACCACGTCGATGGTGTTCCAGGTCAGGCGCGGGTCGTGGATGATCTTCGAGCCCGGATGGAGCTTGAGCATCGCCTCCGCCAGGAGGCCAACAATGTAGTAGCCCTCGATGAAGCCGCCGTGCTCGTCGAACAGGAAGCAGCGGTCGAAGTCGCCGTCCCAGGCCACGCCGAAGTCGGCCTTGTGCTTTTGCACGGCCTCGATGGTGGCGCCGCGCATTTCCGGTAGCAGCGGGTTGGGGATGCCGTTGGGGAAATTCCCGTCGGGCTCGTGGTGCACCTTGATGAACTTGAACGGCAGGTGCGGCTCGAGTGCGTCGATCACGACCCCGGCGCCGCCGTTGCCGGCGTTGACCACGATCTTCAGCGGCTTGAGCTTCTTCACGTCCACGTAGCCGAGCAGGTGCTGGACGTAGTCCTTCATGAAACTGGTCTTCTCGAGCTTCGGCTTGCGTGCAGGCGGCTTCGCGGTCGAGGCGGCGGTTGCGAGTTCGAGCTCCTTGAGCCCGGAGTCCCCGGAGATCGGCAGCGCGCCGGCGCGCACCAGCTTCATGCCGTTGTAGTCGGCCGGGGTGTGGCTGGCGGTGATGGCGATGCCGCCGTCGAGCTTGCCGTGGAAGGCGGCGAAGTAGACCTCCTCGGTGCCAGCCAGGCCGATGTCGAGCACCTCGACGCCGCGCTCGTTGAGCCCGAGCGCCACCGCCTCGAGCAGCTCGCGGCTGGTCTTGCGCACGTCGTGGCCGAGCGCCACGCGCCGGGGCTTGAAGCGGTCGGCGTAGGCCAGGCCGAGGCGGTAGGCGATGTCGGCGTTGAGCTCGTCCGGGACGCGGCCGCGGATGTCGTAGGCCTTGAAGCAGGGAAGTCTCATGGGGTCAGTTAGAATACACGCTGATCCAATGGTGGCCCGCACCGGCCCTCCGCGATGCGCAGTCGTGAATCCCGCCAGGTCCGGAAGGAAGCAACGGCAGCGACGCGCGCAGGCGCCGGAGTCAGCTGGTGCGGGTCGCCGCCCTATCGCCGACAATCGACCCGATGAGCTATCTCGCCCTGGCCCGCAAGTGGCGGCCGCGCCGTTTCGAGGACGTCCTCGGCCAGCCGCACGTGGTCAAGGCGCTGTCGCACGCGCTCGCCGCCGACAAGCTGCACCCCGCCATCCTGCTGACCGGCACGCGCGGCGTCGGCAAGACCACGCTGGCGCGCATCATCGCCAAGGGCCTGAACTGCGAGAAGGGCGTCAGCGCCACGCCGTGCGGTGAGTGCCCGTCGTGCCAGCAGGTTGACGAAGGCCGCTTCATCGACCTGCTCGAGATCGACGCGGCGTCCTATACCGGTGTCGACAACGTGCGCGAGGTCATCGACAACGCGCAGTACGCGCCGTCGCGCGGCCGCTACAAGGTCTACCTGATCGACGAAGTCCACATGCTCTCCAAGAACGCCTTCAATGCGCTGTTGAAGACGCTGGAAGAGCCGCCGCCGCACGTGAAGTTCATCCTCGCCACCACCGATCCGCAGAAACTGCCGATCACGGTGCTGTCGCGCTGCCTGCAGTTCAACCTGCGCCGCCTGCCGGCCGTCCTGATCCGCGAGCTGCTGGCCAAGGTGCTGGGGCAGGAGAGCCTCACGGCCGAGCCCGGCGCGGTGGCCGAGCTGGCGCGCGCCGCCGACGGCAGCATGCGCGACGGGTTGTCGCTGCTGGACCAGGCCATCGCTTTCGCCGGCGGCAAGGCGCTGGCGCGCACACAGGTCGAGGACATGCTCGGCACGCAGGGCCGCCAGGTGCTGTTCGAGATCGTGCGCGCGGTGGCTGCGGGCAAGGGCAGCGCGCTGCTGGCCTGCGTCGAGAAACTCGACGCACAGGCCCCGGATTACTCAAGCCTTCTCAATGACCTGGCCGGCATTCTCCAGCGAATTGCCGTGCTCCAGGTGCTGCCCGATGCGGCCGATGAGGACGACGACGGCGCCATCGGCGAGCTCGCCGGCACGGTCGCGGCCGAAGACGTGCAGGTCTTCTACCAGATCGTGATCAACGGCCGGCGCGACCTGCCGTGGGCGCCGGACCCGCGTTTGGGTTTCGAGATGACCTTGCTGCGGCTGCTGGCATTTCGTCCGGGTGAGGGACCCAAGTCGGTTGTAGGAGCGCCTTCAGGCGCGACGAAACCTGCTGCCGCCCCGGTCGCGCCTAAAGGCGCTCCTACGGCACGCCCGGTTGTCGCGTCAGCCGCTGCCGATACCGACTGGAGCCAGCGCGTCGAGGCGCTCGGCCTCGACGGCTTTGCCAAGCAGCTCGCGCGCAACTGCGCCTGGCTCGGACGCAGCGGCGACACCGTGCGGCTCGCGCTCGACCCCAAAGTGAAGCACCTGCTGCAGGACGACCGCCGCGCGGCGATCGAGCAGGCGCTGTCGCGCCAGTCCGGCGAGACGCTGCGCGTGACCATCGAAGTGGCGGCGGACGGCGCGGTGACGCCGGCACGGCAGGACCAGCAGCGCGAGGCCGAGCGCCAGCTCGCGGCGGAACGGGCCATCGAGTCCGATCCGGCGGTGCGCGCGCTCAAGGAAAAGTTCGGCGCGACGGTGCGGGCCGGCTCGGTCCAGCCGGGGAGCAACGGCAGTGGCAATGGAGTGACGAAATGAAAGACGGGCAGATGGGCCTGGGCAACCTGATGCGCCAGGCGCAGCAGGTCCAGGAAAACATGCGCCGGCTGCAGGACGAGCTGGCCAGGGCCGAGGTCACCGGCGAGTCGGGCGCGGGCATGGTCAAGGTCACGCTCACCGGCAAGTACCAGGCGCACCGCGTGCAGATCGACCCGGCCGCGCTGAAGGAAGACAAGGAATTCCTCGAGGACCTGATCGCCGCGGCGATCAACGACGCGGCGCAGAAGGTCGAGGCGCTGTCGGCCGAAAAAATGCGCGCCGCGACCGGCGGCCTGAACCTGCCGCCGGGCCTGAACCTGGGCTTCTGATTTGACCGCGTACTCTCCGCGGCTGACGCGGCTGATCGACGCGCTGCGGCGCCTGCCCGGCGTCGGCCCGAAGTCGGCCCAGCGCATGGCGTTCCACCTGCTCGAGCGCGACCGCCAGGGCGCGGACGTCCTGCGCGAGGCGCTGGGCGAGGCCGTCGCCGGTGTCGCGCGCTGCCCGACCTGCCGCATGTTCTGCGAGGACGGCAAGTGCGGGTACTGCACCGACAGCCGCGCGGCCTCCGGCCAGGTGTGCGTGGTCGAGAGCCCCGCGGACCTCGTCGCGATCGAGACCAGCACGCCGTATCGCGGCCGCTACTTCGTGCTGATGGGGCGGCTGTCGCCGATCGACGGCGTCGGCCCGGCGGAACTGGGTCTCGATGCCCTCGGCCAGCAGCTCGACGCCGGCACGGTCAAGGAGCTGATCATCGCCACCAACCCGACGGTGGAAGGCGAGGCGACGTCGTACTACCTGGCCGAGATGGCGCGCGGCGCCAATGTGAAGGTCACGCGCATCGCCCACGGCGTGCCGATGGGCGGAGAACTCGAGTACGTGGACGGCGGCACGCTGTCGCACGCGTTCTCGGGTCGCACGACGCTCTGATCTTGCTGTTGTGGGAGCGGCCCATGGCCGCGACTGTCGCGGGCATGGCCCGCTCCCACAAGGTCAGCCCTAGGTCTTCAGCAGCGCGTCGACCTTCGCAGCGCAGATGAAGTCGTTTTCCGACAGCCCGTTGATGGCGTGCGTCCAGTAGGTCACCGCCGCGGTCTTGTAGCCGAAGGTGATGTCGGGGTGGTGATCCTCGTTGTGCGCGATCCAGGCGATCGCGTTGACGAAGGCGGTGGTGCGGAAATAGTTCTTGAACTCGAAGGTGCCGTGGATCTGCTTGCCGTCGGCCGACAGCGTCCACTGCGCGCCGAGCTGCTTGATCAGCTTCTCCGCCGTCGCGCGGTCGAGCGCCTTGGCGCCGCCTTCGCACGGCACGCACTTCTTCTGGGCAAGTTCGGTCATGGCGCGAATATTACTCCAGCGCGTACTTCAAATCCGCCCTGAGGTCGTCCAGTTCCTCGACGCCGACCGACAGCCGGCACAGCGTGTCGGTGATGCCGAGTTGCCGGCGCGTCGCCGCGGGCACGCTGGCGTGCGTCATGATCGCCGGGTGGTCGACCAGGCTTTCGACGCCGCCCAGGCTCTCGGCCAGCGCGAACAGCTCGCAGCGCTCCAGGAACCGGCGCGACTCCTTGAGCCCGCCCTTGAGCTCGAGGGTGACCATGCCGCCATAGCGGCCGTGCATCTGGCGTTTCGCCAGCGCGTGCTGCGGATGCGAGGGCAGGCCGGGGTAGTGGACCCTGGCGACTTTCGGGTGCCGCTCGAGCCACCCGGCGAGGGCCAGGCCGTTCTCGCAGTGGCGCTGCATGCGCAGCGCCAGCGTCTTGAGGCCGCGCAGCGCCAGGAAGGAGTCGAACGGACCCGCCACCGCGCCCACCGCGTTCTGCAGGAAGGCCATGCGCTCGGCCAGTTCCGCCTCGCGCGCGACGATGATGCCGCCGACCATGTCGGAGTGGCCGTTGAGGAACTTGGTCGCCGAGTGCATGACCAGGTCGAAGCCGTGCTCGAGTGGCCGCTGGCTGTAGGGGCTGGCGAAGGTGTTGTCCACGCACGACAGGATCTTCTTCCTGCGCGCCAGCGCGCCGATCGCGGTGAGGTCGGCCAGCCGCAGCATCGGATTGGTCGGTGTCTCGACCCAGATCAGCCGGGTCTTCTTTGTCAGCGCCTTCTCGATGTTGCGCGTGTCGCGCATGTCCACGTAGCTGACCTTCAGGCCGGCCGACTTCTCGCGCACGCGCGTGAACAGGCGGTAGCTGCCGCCGTAGAGGTCGTCGGAGGCGACCACGTGCGCGCCGGACTCGAGCAGGTCGAGCACCGTGGCGGTCGCCGCCAATCCGGACGCGAACGCGAAGGCCCGGGTACCGCCCTCGAGGTCGGCGATGCAGCGCTCGTAGGCGAAGCGGGTCGGGTTGTGCGTGCGCGAATACTCGAAGCCCTTGTGCTTGCCGGGGCTCTCCTGCACGTAGGTCGAGCTCTGCGAGATCGGCGGCATGATTGCGCCGGTGGTGGGGTCCGGCGCCTGGCCGGCGTGGATGGCGCGGGTGCCGAAGCCGAGGCGCCGCGTGTTGCCGTTCTTCTTCTTCATGTTCAGCCCAGCTGCTTGCGCAGGTAGTTCAGCAGGTCGATGCGCGTGATCAGGCCGACGAACTTGCCCTGGTCGGCGACGATGGCGACGTGGTCGCGCTGGAAGATCGGCAGCAGCTCGGAGACCGGCGCGTCGGGCGCGATGGTCTCGACGTCGCGCACCATGGCCGTGCTGACGAGGTCGGAGAACCGCTTCGGCTGGTCCTGCACGTGCACCATCAGGTCGGACTCGTCGAGGATGCCGGCGATGCGCTCGCCCTCCATGACCGGCAACTGCGAGACGTCGAACAGCTTCATGCGGCGATAGGCCTGCAGCAGGGTGTCGGTCGGGCTCACCGTCACCGTCTTTCCTTCCGCGTAGCGGCGCACCACGAGGTCGACGAGGTTGCCCTGCCGCGGCCGCTCGAGCAGGCCCTGCTCGAACATCCAGAAGTCGTTGTACATCTTGGCAAGGTACTTGTTGCCGCTGTCGCAGACGAACGTGACCACGCGCTTGGGCGCCTTCTGCTCGCGGCAGTACTTGAGCGCGGCCGCCACCAGCGTGCCGGTCGACGAGCCGCCGAGGATGCCTTCCTTGTGCAGCACCTCGCGCGCGGTGTGGAAACTCTCCGCGTCGGAGATCTCGTAGGCGGACTTGACCCGGCTGAGGTCGCAGTTGTCCGGGATGAAGTCCTCGCCGATGCCCTCGACCAGCCAGCTGCCGGCCGGTTTCTGGATCTTGCCGGTCTGCACGACGTCCACGAGCACGGAGCCCTTGGGGTCGGCCAGCACCATCTCGACGTGTGGCGCCACGCGCGCGAAGTAGCGTGACAATCCGGTCAGCGTGCCGCCGGAACCGACGCCGACCACCACCGCGTCGAGCTGCTGATCCATCTGCGCCCAGATTTCCGGGCCCGTGGTGGCCTCGTGGGCCTCGGGATTCGCCGGGTTGGAGAACTGGTTGACGTAGAACGCGCCCGGGGTTTCCTTCTCGAGCCGCTCGGCGATGTCCTGGTAGTACTCCGGGTGGCCCTTGCCGACGTCGGAGCGGGTGATGATCGTCTCGGCGCCGAGCGCGCGCAGGTGCAGCACCTTCTCCTGCGCCATCTTGTCCGGCAGCACGAGGAGCAGGCGATAACCCTTCTGGGCGGCCACCAGCGCCAGGCCCAGGCCCGTGTTGCCGGCGGTCGCCTCGATCAGGGTGCCGCCGGGCTTGATGCGGCCGTCGCGCTCGGCCGCCGCGATCATGGACAGGCCGATGCGGTCCTTGATGGACCCGGTCGGGTTCTGGTTCTCGAGCTTCACGAACAGGCGGCAGCGGCCGGCGTCCAGGCGCTTGAGTTCGACCAGGGGCGTGTTGCCGATGTTGTCCAGGATGGAGGGAAGGGCACTCACGTCCTGCGGGCTCCGCTTTTTTTGGCCGGGCGAGGATATCATCACGGCCATGACGCCGAGCGCCGCCAACCTGATCTGGATCGACCTCGAAATGACCGGGCTGGTCCCGGAGCAGAACCGCATCATCGAGATCGCGACCATCGTCACCGACGCCAACCTGGAGGTGCTGGCCGAGGGACCGGTGCTCGCGGTGCGCCAGTCCGATGCCGACCTCGCCGCGATGGACGAATGGAACACGCGCCAGCACGGCCAGTCGGGCCTGACCCGGCGGGTGCGCGACAGCCGGGTGTCCGAGGCCGAGGCCGAAAAGCAGACCGTCGCGTTCCTGGGCCAGTGGGTGCCGGCCAACAAGTCGCCGATGTGCGGCAACTCGATCTGCCAGGACCGCCGCTTCCTCGCGCGCTGGATGCCGGCGCTGGAGAAGCACTTCCACTACCGCAACCTGGACGTCAGCACGATCAAGGAACTGTGCCTGCGCTGGGCGCCCGACGTGGCCAGGGGCTTCAACAAGGAGTCCACGCACCTGGCGCTGGCCGACATCCGCGATTCCATCGCGGAACTGAAGTACTACCGGCAGACCTTCCTCAGGCTCCCGGGATCCTGAGCAGCACGCGCGCGCCGCCGAGTTCGGCCGAGCGCTCCAGCACGATCTCGCCCTCGTAGGCGCGCAGGATCTCCACCACCGCCGCCAGGCCCAGGCCCTGGCCCGGCACGCGGCTGTCGGCCCGCACGCCACGCTCGAGCAGGCGCTCCGGTTCCGCCGGGAAGCCGGGACCGTCGTCCTCGACGGCGAGTTCCAGCGTGGAGGCGGCGCGCGTCGCGTGCAGGCGCACGCGGGACCGCGCCCACTTGGCGGCGTTGTCGAGCGTGTTGCCGAGGATTTCGTGCAGGTCGCCGGAGTCCACGCGCGCCATCAGGCGCGTCGCCACCTCGAGATCGAAGGCGAGCCCCTTGTCGGCGTAGACCTTGTGCAGCGCCGCGGCCAGGCGCGCCGCGATCGGCTGCACCGCCACCGGCTGCGCCAGCGCGCGCCGGCCGGCGGTGGCGGCGCGCGACAGCTGGTGGTCGGCGATCTGCTGCATGCGGCCGACCTGCTCGTCGAGCTGGCGCTGGGTGTCGCCCGACAGGCGCGCGTCGCCGGCCAGCCCGCGCAGCACGGCCAGCGGCGTCTTCAGGCTGTGGGCGAGGTCGCCCAGCGCGTTGCGGTAGCGCTGCAGCTGGCTGCGCTCGTGCCGGATCATGGCGTTGAGCGCGCCGGTCAGCGGCGTCAGTTCCTGCGGGTAGGGCGCGTCGATCTGGCCTTGCTCGCCGGCCTCGACGCTGCGCAGCTCGCCGACCAGCCGGCGCATCGGCTGCAGGCCCCAGCGCAGCACCAGCACCAGCGCCGCCAGCAGCGCGGCCGCCACCGCGCCCAGCCACGACCACAGCGTGCGGCGGAACACCGCGAGCTGCTCCTCGTAACCGCCGGCGTCCTCGAGCACCAGCATGGTGTAGCGCTGCGGCCGGTTGTCGTCGGCGACCAGCCAGCGCAGGCCGAACGCCAGCGCGAAGCGCCCGGCGTCGCCGAGGCGCTCGAGCTTCCACTTGCCGACTTCGGGGCCGATCACCAGCGGCAGCGAGCCGGCCTGGCTTGGCGAGCGCCACAGCACGGTGCCGGTCTCGTCGTAGACCGCGGCCTCGAGCCCCGAGTCGTGGCGCATCAGGCGCGGCTCGGGCAGGTCGCCGTCGTTGAGCTCGAGCTGCCCCGTTTCGTCCGGCTCGGCGGCGCCGAGCAGCGCGTAGACCATGCCGCGCATGCGGTTCTCCTGCGCGTCGAGGGCGGCCTGGCGGAAGGCGGTCTCGAGTCCGGCGCCGCACAGGCCGACGAACACCAGCAGCACGAGGGAGGCGGCCAGCAGCAGGCGCGTCTGCAGCGACATCATGGCGGGCCGCCGCGGCGAGTCAGGCGGGCGGGGTGCGCGGCAGCGTCCAGCGGTAGCCCTGGCCGCGCAGCGTCTCGATCGGGTGCAGTGACTCGTCAGGATCGAGCTTGGTGCGCAGGCGGCGCACGAACACCTCGATCACATTGCTGTCGCGCTCCATGTCCTCCGCGTACAGGTGCTCGGTCAGGGTGGACTTGGACACGACCCGGCCGGCGTGCAGCAGCAGGTACTCCAGCAGCCGGTACTCGTAAGCGGTCAGGTCGACGGCCGAGCCGTTGAGCGTCACGCGCTTGGCGGCGGTGTCGAGCACCACCGGCCCGGACTCGAGCGCCGACTTGGCCCAGCCGCCGGTGCGGCGCAGCAGCGCGCGCGCGCGCGCCATCAACTCTTCCTTGTGGAAGGGCTTCACCACGTAGTCGTCGGCGCCGGCCTCGAGGCCGGCCACCTTGCTCTCCCAGCCGTCGCGCGCGGTCAGGATCAGGATCGGGTAGCTGCAGCCCTTCTTGCGGGCGCGCTTGACGATGTCCACGCCCGAGAGCTTGGGCAGGCCCAGGTCGACCACGGCCAGGTCGAGCGGATACTCGGTGGCCATGTACAGGCCCTGCTCGCCGTCGGCCGCGCTGTCCACCACGAAGCCTTCGTCGGTGAAGTATTTCGCCACCAGCGCGCGCAGGTCGGGATCGTCTTCGATGACGAGGGCGCGCATGCTAGCGATCCTCGACGAGCAGGACGCGGACTTCGCCGTCCTTCAGCACCTTGACGCGGTGGCCGGCGCCGGCGGGCTCGACCGACAGCACGCGGCCGCCGCCGTTGAGCTGCTGCGCGCGGCGCGCCGCCTCGGCGCTGCGATCACGCGTGTCGCGGCGCTCTTCGCGCCGCTCCTTCTTCTGTTCCTGGGTCTGCGCCTGCTGGTCCTTGTCGCGCTCGCGCGAACGCGCATCGGCGGGCCCGGACAACAGGCCCGCCGACACGAGGATGCAAACCAGCAGCGCTGAGCGCATGGGCCTAGTCTAATCAATCCCACTGCGCCGGCGTGACGCTGACGCGCACCTTGATCGTGCGGCCCGGGTGCTGCGCCGTGCGGGTGTGGTACAGGCGCCCGCGGTACTTGTAGGTCACGTCGTAGCCGTCAAGGCGCTCCTCGTAACGCGCGGCGCGGACCGTCTCGCAGCGCGTCTCGACGACCTCGCGCTCGACCACGCGCGTGCCGCTGTAGGTGCGTGAGGCGGCGTGGTTGGCGCCGATGAAGGCGCCGGCCGCCGTCGCGGCGTCGTTGCCGCGGCCGCTGCCGAACTGGTGGCCGATCACGCCGCCGATGACGGCGCCGACCAGCACCGCGCCCGGATCCGAACGGCCGCGATACGTCGTGCGCTCGACCACCGGCACGTCCTCGCAGACCTGGCGCGGCTCGCGGACGCGAACTTCGTGGTAGATCGGCTCGGCGCGCACGACCCGGGCATACGCCCAGGCGTCGGCGTCGTCGTGATCCGCAAATGCGGGAGTCGCACTGATCAACAGGCCGCAGACGGCTGTCGCCAGTGCAGTCCGGATGGTCAGCTTGCTCATGTGCCTTCTCCTCTCATGACCCGCGGTGTGCGGGCATGGGGAAAGAGTAGGCCTTCAAGCTGAATTCACCCTGAACATAAAAAAGCAATAAAAACAAAGCGATATGGTGTCATCCCGAGGAGCGAAGCGACGAGGGATCTCGTCCGGAACGAGATCCCTCGCTGCGCTCGGGATGACATCTCCGGGCGCCGCCCGGAGATGTCAGTTCTTGCCGGTGGCGAACTTCTGCAGCTGCCGCGGGGTGAAGTACGAGGCGGGCTTCTCGTAGTCGTACTCGATCTCTTTCTTCTCTTCGTTGCGCATGTTGAGCACGACGTAGCGGCGTGACTGCAGGTCGTAATGCACCTGCACGCCGCTGACGATCACCGGCACGTTGGCGAAGTTGACGGCGTGCGCCTCGCCGGTGCGCCAGAACTGGTCGCGCTCGTCGTAGATGTCCTGCCCCAGGACCAGCCACGAATCCTCGTCGACGTAGAACGTGCGGCGCTTGTAGCGGTGGTTGAACCCCTGGCGCACCTGCGCCTCGATCACCCAGACGCGGTGCAGCTCGTAGCGCGCCAGGTCCTGGTTGATATGGCCCGCCTGGGTGATGTCCTTGTACTTCACCTTGTCGCTGTACATGCGGTAGCCGTTGTACGGCACCAGCATTTCCTTCTTGCCGAGCAGCTTGATGGTGTAGCGGTCCAGCGGGCCGTTGAACATGTCGATCTGGTCGTGCGTCATCAGGCCGTCGAACAGCGGGTTGTCGTAGCCGACCTCGCCGATGCGGCGCACGCGGCCCTGGCTGGGGTTGAACAGCCACACGCCGGTGGTTTCCTTCATGCGGTCGATCGGCACGTGCAGCAGGTGCGCATCGCCGGCCTTGTTCGGCGGCGACACGGTCTTCACCAGCAGATAGAGGTTCTGGTTGTTCAGCTCGGCGAGCTTGGTCTTGGGGTTGTTGTAGACGTAGGTCAGCTCGAGGTACGCGCGCTCGACCACGTGGCTGCCGTCGGACTGCACCTGGGCGTGGTTGACGTAGCCGTTATAGCCCACCGTGTTGTAACGCATGATGTGGTTCCACATCACTTCGGTGCCGTTCTTCGGGATCGGGAATGGATAGCCCTGCGCGGCGCAGCAGAAGCCGAAGCCGTTGTTGGTCAGCTCCACCGTCGTCGCATTCTTCCGGGTCGCCTCGTAGAACCACTCCGGATACGAGGCGGTGCGCCGCGTCGGGTAGACCACCATCTTGTAATCGGGGAAGGTCTTGAACAGCGCCTTGTAGCCCTCGCTGAGCTGCTTGCTGTATTGCGCGACGTTGGCGGCCGTCACCGTGTACAGCGGCTTGTCGGCCGCGAACGGGTCCTCGCCGCGCTGGCGCATGTCCATCTTCGGCATGCCGCCGTCCCACGCCGGAATGGTGCCCTCGGCGTTGCCGGCCTTCTCCGCGCCGTTCGGCGTCAGCACGCCGCCGAGTTTCGCGGCTTCTTCGGGCGCGACCTTGGCCAGCGCCGACGCGCACACGAGTGTCATTCCGAGCATGAGCCCGATGCGGACTGCCAGTGGCAGTCCGCATCGGGCGCAAGGGAATCTTGTTGTCATCACGACTCCAGTTTACGCGGCTCGCGCGGCAGCACCAGCCAGGCCAGCGCCGGCAGCAGGAAGATCGCGCCGAACAGGTTCGCGGTGAACATGAGGCACAGCAGCATGCCCATGTCGGCCTGGTATTGCAGGTCGGAGAACATCCAGGTCGTGACCGCGACGATCAGCGACAGCGACGTGAACACCACCGCCTTGCCGGTATGGCGCAGCGCCTGGAAGTAGGCCTCGCGCAGCGGCAAGCCCTGGTCGAGGTAGCGCGCCAGCACGCTCCACAGGTAGATGCCGCCGTCCACGCCGATGCCGACGCCGAACGCCGCGACCGGCAGCGTCGCCGCTTTCATGCCGACGCCGACGACGGCCATGAAGCCGTAGGTCATCAGCGAGCACAGCACCAGCGGCACGATGATGCTGATCACGCTGGCGACGCTCTGGAACGAGACCCACACGAACAGCAGCAGCGTCAGGTGCACCCAGACGATGACCAGCAGCTCGCGCGCCTTGATCTCCTCGTTGGTGGCGGCCATGACGCCGACGTTGCCGGAGGCGAGCGCGAACTGCGCGCCTTCGCCGGCGTTGCCGGTATTGAAGGCCTTGGTCGCGTCCACGATCCGCTCGATCGTCTCGGCCTTGTGGTCGAGCGTGAAGATCAGCACCGGCATGGCCGAGCAGTCCGGGTTCTGCAGGCCGGAGGAGGGCGGCACCTGCGCGACGATCTGCGCCAGCGCGCCTTCGTTGCGCGGCAGCACCAGCCATTTCGGGTGGGCCTCGTTGAGGCCCTGGCGCACGCGCCGCGCGATCTGCGGCAGCGACACCACCGAGGCGACGCCCTCGGTGTTGCGCATGTGCCAGGCGTAGCGGTCCACCAGCTCCATCACGGCGCCGTCCACGCAGCCGTATTCCTTCGTCTCGACGATGACCTTGAGCAGGTCCACGCCGATGTTGAAGCGGCCGGCGATGGCGGCGGAGTCGCGGTTGTAGCGCGAGTCGGGGCGCAGCTCCGG
>JANNLM010000183.1:0-5300 GCA_031396825.1 Gammaproteobacteria bacterium
CATCGGCGGGCGCGTCGACCACCCGACCTACGAGCAGGTATCCGACGGCGGCACCGGGCACGCCGAGGCGGTGCAGGTGCGCTTCGACCCGGCCAAGGTCAGCTACGCGCAGCTGCTGAAGGTCTACTGGCGCAGCGTCGACCCGACCGTCAAGGACCGCCAGTTCTGCGACGCCGGCACCCAGTACCGCACGGCGATCTTCGCGCACGACGCCGCCCAACGGCAGCTGGCCGAGAGCACCAGGGCGGACGTAGCGAAGCAGCTCGGCGTGACGATCCACACCGAGATCACCGACGCGGGCACGTTCTATCCCGCCGAGGACTATCACCAGGACTATTACAAGAAGAACCCGGTGCGCTACAAGGGCTACCGGTGGAACTGCGGGCGCGACGCGCGGCTCGAGCAGGTCTGGGGAAAGAAGTAGGAGCGCCTCTTAGGCGCGATTCCTACTGCATCACCATCGCCGTCAGCGGCTGCGCCAGGATCCACAGGCCCGCGACGGTGAAGGCCACCATCAGGCCCAGCATCGGCAACTGACTGAGCACCGCCTGGCTGCGCTGCGGGAAGACGCGCAGCGCGACGCGGTGCGCGAGCACCACGCTGACGATGTGGCCGAGCAGGATCAAGCCGACCTGCGTGTGCCACACCAGCCCCATGTCCGGCAGGATCGGCGCGCGCCACAGGTGGGCCGTGCCGAACAGGTTCCAGCCCCAGCCGAACGGGTCCGACAGCAAGCTGACCAGCTTCACGCCCTGGGTCAGGATCAGCGTGAAGTAGTGCGTGACGTTGTAGACCAGCGCGATCGGCAGCAGCGTGTAGGCGAAGTCCAGCGCCAGCTCGCGCAGCGGCCGCGGGCTGCGCGTGACGACCCGCGTCATGGCGATGAAGGCGAGATAGACGCCGAAGTACACCAGCGGCGACGCCAGCAGCCACAGCTTCTCCCAGGCCTTGTACCAGGGCAGCAGCGTGGCGTAGGCGTAGATCGGCGCCTTGCCGATCCACTGCGTCAGTACTCCGGTCGGGTCCTTCCAGAACAGCTCCACCCACCACTGGGTCGAGCGCAGGCCGTCGAAGGCCGTGGACGCGAGCATGAACAGCGCGAACACGACCAGGCCGAGGCTGTCCGGGCGCTCCTGCAGCACGCCGGCGAACGGCCGGCGCCAGCGCAGCACCGACGCGCCGCCGCCCTCGGGCCGCACGTACTCGATCGGCGCCATCAACGCGGTCAGGCGCAGGAACACGCTGAAAAACTCGCAATGGCGGAACCAGGCCGCGGCCCCGACCCACCAGACGCCGGCGAAGTTGATCAGCGTGTACGCCAGCAGCATCGCAGCGAGCGAGAACGGCCGGCCCAGGCCGAACAGTTCGAAAGCGATGAACACCATGTAGAAGGCCAGCGCCGGCCAGGCGCCGAGCGCCTGCGGATACGCGACCCGTCCGCGCGTGAAGCCATGCACCGCGTGGTCGAGCCACTCGGCCAGCACGCGCCACGGGTTGATCGCGGCGTACAGGTTGCCGATCAGCGCCGTCAGGTAGGCAAAGCCCAGCACGAAGCCGACCCAGAAGCAGGTCATGCTGAAGTTGCGGTAGGGATCGCGGCTGCCGAGGAAGCCGGTGGCGATGCACAGCAGCAGCGCGGCCACGCTCAGCACGCGCAGGATCGCGACGAGTCGCAGGCGCCGGGCCGCCTGCACGGCGCGGGTGTCGGCGAGGTCGCGGGTTGCGCGGCCTTCAGCGGGCGCGTTCGACGCGACGAACAAGCCGACGACGACGAACGACACCAGCAGCGCGGCGGCGGCGCCCCAGGCGTACAGCCAGAACGGCACCGGCAGGTTGTAGAGCCGCCCGAAGCCGTGGGCGTGGGCGGCGGCCGGAAGCAGGAGTGCGGTCGCCCCCGCGCAGGCGGGGGCCCAGTTTCTGGGCATGGGGCACGCTAGCAGAACTGGAAGCCCGCCTACGCGGGCATGACGGTTACTCGCCCCGCGCGTCCGCCGCCGCCGCCTGCGTCTGCTCCCACATCAGCAGGAAGGCCTCGGCCGAGTTGTACAGCGCCGAGGTGGCTTCCTCGCCGCCCTCGATGCGGACCTGCTCGACCATGTCGGCGATCATGCCGTAATGGGCCGCGCCGACTTCATCCGCGTTCCAGTACTTGCCGCTCTCCGGGATCGTCAGCATCTCGACCTTCAGCGGCTCGATGCCGGCCTGCTTGAACTGCGGGCCCCAGCCTTCGCCCTGGAACAGCGTGAACGGGTACTGCACCGGCGTGAAGCCGGCGCTGCGCACCGTGAACTGGTTGGCCAGCCCGTTGGCGTCGGCGCCGTAGCCCATCGCCAGCGTGCGGGCGGCCGGCCAGATCGCCTTGATCTTCTCGAGGAAGTTCTTGTAGCCCTCGCCGTTCTGGCCCGAGGGATAGATCAGGCCGCCCTGCTCCAGCATCTGGCGCGCCTGCGCCATGCTGATGCCGCCGTGGCCGCCGTGGGCCGACAGCATCGGGTAGTTCGGCGTCAGCGCCGCACCCTTGTCGAGCATGTCCTGCTTGATGGTCAGCTCGGCGTGGTCAATGTCGAGCACGAAGCCCTTCTTCATCATCTGGTCGAGCGCGTAGTGGCCGAGCTCGGTGGTGCCGCGCGCGTTGCACTGGCGGCCCGGGCCGTACACCGGCAGCGCGCCCTGGCCGTTGGCGAGGATCGCCTGCGTCAGCGGGTCGTCCTGCGAGAACAGCGGCGCGCTCTCCATCTCGGCGCCCGCGTCGTAGAAATAGGTGTCGCCCACGCCGCCATCCGGGCACGGATAGGTCTTCCAGAAGCCGTGGGTGCCGGTGAAGCCGACGTAATTCAGGATCGAGCTGAAGATGCCGGTGCCGCCGAGCGCGCTGTCGACGTCGTGGAAGGCGAAGATCTGGCGCACGCCGAGGTCCCAGACGCGCTCGATCTCGCTGTCGATCTGTTCCTTGGTGCAGCCGGCGGTCTCGCTGCCATCCGGCAGGAACTCGACCTTGCAGCCGAACATGTTCGAGAACTCGAGCCCGGGGATCACCGCCAGCTTGCCGTCGGCGATGAACTCGCGCGCCTCGGCCGGGTCACGCACGATGCGGAACCAGCCCTTGCCCGGGCCGCCGTTCTGCGCGTCGATGTACTTCTCCATGTCGTACAGGTACTGCACCTGCTTGACGCCCACGCCCATGTCCGTGCAATCGGTGTCCTGCAGGTCGGGGTCCTTGTCGCCGCCGGTGGCCTTGGCGATGTCGCACAGCGCCTCGATGTTGGTGCCGTGCACGGTCATCGTGCGCAGGCCCGCCTTCCAGGCGCGCTCGACCCAGCGCCAGTACATCTGCTGGTGCAGCTGCGAATCGCGCTGCGGCCAGTCGATGAACTCGGGCCAGCCCGCAGTGACGTGCCGGGCGTTCTCGTAGTCGCCGCCGTCGAGGATCAGCCACTCCGGCGAGAGTTCGCCGTCGCGACCATGGTTTTCCTCGCAGTTCTCCAGCGCCTTGACGACGCCGTAGCGGTTCACGGCGTGGCCGTACATGACGCCGCCGGCCGACGGGCCGATGTTGCCGCTGCCGTCCGACATTTCGCTGCCCATCGCCATATGGGCGTGGACTTCGGCGAAGCCGATCACCGGCTTCCTGGCGTTGCCCTTGAACGTCTTGCCGGCGATGCCGGTGGGCATCTCGGGGAAGGGCGTGCAGCCGCCGGCCCGCAGGAACTCGAAAGTCGCCGGCTCGTCGGCCAGCACCAGCGCGTCGCCCTCGCCCAGCGCCAGCGCCCTGCCGTTGGCCAGCGAGGTGATCACGTAACGGCCCTTGGCCGTGGCGGTGACCGTCCAGTCGGCGGCGGGGCCCGGCTCGGTTCCGGCGGTGACCGAATCGGCCACAACCGGCGCCGCGCCGTTGGTAACCGACATCAGCGTGCCGTCGGCGGCGTAGAACATGTAGCTGCCCAGGCCGGTGGCCTGCAGGTAGAAGCGCACGGCGTCGCCGGATCCGGCAGTGGCCGCGTAGCCGGCGTCGGCGGTGCCGGTGAAGGTCGTCAGCGTCTCTGGCTTGAGTACGAAGCAGCCGTGAGCCAGGTCGTACTGGGTCTTGGGAGCGGGCCCCTGCCCGCCGGCGATCTTGGTTTCGTCCGTCGCATCGGACGACGCCGTGCAACCTGCCAGTGCAGTCAGGTAAACGCCCGCAACAAACAGTGCAATGTGCTTCACGACGACCTCTCCTCCGCGCGCCCGCAAACCCGGGCTTGGTGTGGGTGAAATTGTCAGGTGCCGCGAGGCTTACAGCACTAGTAGAAACAACCCCTTCGCGCGCTCGGCGCCCAGTCCCAACCAGTTCCAAAGGGGGGTGATTTACATTAAGATGCGCGGCCCCAATGGTGGCCGTAGCTCAGCTGGTAGAGTCCCGGATTGTGATTCCGGTTGTCGCGGGTTCGAGCCCCGTCGGTCACCCCATTTTTTCTCCCTCGCTGGGACGTTAGCTCAGTTGGTAGAGCTGCTGACTCTTAATCAGTAGGTCGGAGGTTCGAGTCCTCCACGTCCCACCATTTTTTCCGCCGCATCGGGGGCCGGGCATGCAAGCAAACAGGAACTGGATCCCGGCCTTCGCCGCCACGACCCTGCTGCTCGGCTGCCAGGCCGCGCCGCCGAAGCCCGCCGCCAATCCGACTAATGACCCCCTGACCCGTGCCCGCGCATTGCTGCGCGAGGCGATCCTGGTCGACGGCCACAACGACCTGCCCTGGGCGATCCGCAACGACAAGGCCGCGCCCGGCGACGTCGCCGCTTACGACCTGCGCACACCGCGCTCCGGCGACACCGACCTCGCCCGCCTGCATACCGGCGGCGTCGGCGCGCAGTTCTGGTCGGTCTACGTGCCGGGCGAAGGCACTGGCTTCGCCAGGACCCAGCTCGAGCAGATCGACATCGCGCGGCGCGTGATCGCGCGCTATCCCGAAGCGCTGCGCGCCGCGGGCACCGTGGCGGAGATCCGCGCGGCGCACCGCGACGGCCGCATCGCCTCGCTGCTCGGCATGGAAGGCGGGCACGCGATCGAGAACTCGCTCGGCGCGCTGCGTGCGTACTACGACCTCGGCGTGCGCTACATGACGCTGACCCACAACACCCACACCGACTGGGCCGACTCGGCGGCGCAGCGGCCGGCGCGTCACCACGGCCTCACGCCCTTCGGCGAGCAGGTCGTGCTCGAGATGAACCGCCTCGGCATGCTGGTGGACCTGTCGCACACCTCGGTCGAGACCATGGACGATGTGCTGCGCGTGTCGAAGGCGCCGGTGATCTTCTCGCAC
>JANNLM010000192.1:0-5221 GCA_031396825.1 Gammaproteobacteria bacterium
GCATTCGCCAAGCCCGATGCATCGCATGGTGGCCTTGGCGAACGATCCTTTGTCGTCTGGAAACGAGAAGAACGTTGCGGGCTGATTGATCAGCGGTTTGCCGAAGGTCTGGCGCTCGCGGGCGTAGGCGACGGCCTCGTCGTAGCAGACCTGCGCGCTGCACAGCGCCTGCGCGCTGATCATGATCCGCTCGTGGTTGAAGTTGAGCATGATCGCCATGAAGCCGGCGTTCTCGGCGCCGATGCGGTTGGCCACCGGCACGCGCACGTTGTCGAAGTACAGCGTGGCGGTGTCCGAGCAGCGCCAGCCCATCTTGTGCATCGGCGAGCGCGTGAAGCCGGCCATGCCGGCCTCGATCACCAGCACGCTGAGGCCGCCCATGCCGGGCTCGCCGGTGCGCACGGCGGTGGTGAGGAAATCCGCGCGCATGCCGGAGGTGATGAAGGCCTTGCTGCCGTTGACGACGTAGTGATCGCCGTCGCGCACGGCGGTGGTCTTGATGGCGGCCACATCACTGCCGCCGCTGGGCTCGGTGACAGCCAGCGCCGCGATCTTGTCGCCGGCCAGCACGGGCGCCACGAAGCGCTGCTTCTGCTCGAGCGTGCCGGCCTTGGCGATGGGCGGCGAACCGATCCCGTGCGACAGCAGCGATGCGACCAGGCCACCGCTGCCCGCGCGCATCAGCTCCTCGGTGAGGACAATGGCGTAGAACGGATCGTCGATGCCCAGCCCGCCGCAGTCCTCGGGATAGTTCACGCCCATGATCCCGGCCTGCGCCGCCTTCTTGTGCAGCTCGCGCGGCAACTCCTCGGCCTTCTCCCACTTGTCGATGTTAGGCGTGCATTCCTTCTCGACGAACTTGCGCACCTGGGCACGGAAGGCCTCGTGGTCTTCGGTGTAGTAAGGCGAGAGCGGAGGGCGGGAGGGGGTCATATGGGGGGAGGATACGGCAGGGGGAAGGTAATAGGCATTGCCATGCCTGCGTGTTAGTGTTATTGCTACATATATGAAGTAGTAATGAGAACATGAAGAAAGACGCAATCGGGCTGCTGTTCGGGGCCTACCGGCGCCAGGTGCTGAACGAGCTGCTGGCCCGGCCACAGCAAAGCTTTCACGTCCGTGAGATCGCCCGTCTGACCGGCGTGCCGGTCGGTTCCCTGCACCGCGAGCTGCTCGCCCTTGCAGACGCCGGAATTCTCGAACGCGCGGCCGTGGGGCGACAGGTCCGGTACAAAGCCGATCGCCGCAGTCCGTTGTTCGAGCCGCTGGGGCTCATCTTCGCGCCACCGGCGCCCCAAATCTCAGAACCCCGCAGTCACTACGCTGCCGGCGCGGCGCCCAAGCGTGAACGCGTGTTTGCGCGTCTGAACGTATCGGAGCGCCTCCTTTCGTCGCTCGCCCGCCGTTACGGCTTGAAGCGCATGTCGTTCTTTGGGTCGGTGACGCGCGACGACTTTCAGCCGCGCAGCGATGTCGATGTTCTGGTCGAGTTCGGGGGTACACGCAGCAATCCATTCGCCAAGCTGGACCTCGCGGACGAACTCTCCGCGCTGTTCGGCGGGCGCAATGTGGATGTGGTCACGCCCGGCGTGCTGAGGAATCCGGTGCGTCGCGCGAGCATCGAGCGAGACTTGTTGACCATCCATGATGCAGGCTGAGAGGGACCAGGCCCTGCTGCTCGACATGCTGGGGGCGTGTCGGGAGATCCGCGCCTATATCGGCCACGGTGGCCTGGACGCCTTCATCGCCGATGGCAAGAGCTATCGCGCCGTCGAGCGCTGTCTGGAAATAATCGGCGAAGCCGCGCGGCGCGTTTCGCCGGATGCACAACAGTCCCTTCCGCAGGTTCCGTGGCCGAAGATCGTCGGGCTGCGAAACCGTATCTCGCACGAGTACGGAGATGTCGATTACGAAGAGATCTTCCTGATCGCGACGGTCAGCGTGCCGGAGCTGATCGTGGCCCTTGAGCGGCCTAATCCGTAAACCCGATCGCGCGACCCTCCCGGCCCAGGCGCGTCGCACGCTCGGCATCCAGGCAGCCGCGCAGCAGCTCGGCGCTCGGCGCCTCCGAGCGCAGGCGGGCCTGCCGCATTGCCACGGCAATATCTCCGAGCGCGAAGTCGCCGCCCGCGATGGGCCGCACCGCCGCTACGGTCTCTGCGAGCGTGACCGCGATGCCCAGGCTCTCGGCCGCGAGCACGAACGCCTCGCGCGCAGCCGCGGCGGTCAGCCGCCCAAAGCCGACCTTGAGGTCGAGCCGGCGCAGCACCGCGCTATCGAGGTCGTTGAAAGTATTCGTGCACAGCGCGACGTAGCCGTCGAACGCCTCGAGCTCCTTCAGCAACTGGTTGACCTGGCTCACCTCCCACGAGTGCTGGGCGTGGCCGCGATCGCGCAGGAACGTGTCGGCCTCGTCCAGCAGCAACAGCGCGCCCTCGCGCTCGGCAGCCTCGAACGCCTCGGCGAAGTTCTGTTCGGTCTCGCCGAGCCACTTGCTCAGCAGGTCGGACGCCTTCTTGGTGTGCAGCGGCCGGTCGAGCGCGCGCGCCAGGTGCTGCGCGAGCGCGGTCTTGCCCGTGCCGGGCGCGCCGTGGAAGCACAGCCGTCCGCCGCCACGCGCCTCGAGCAGGCGCACGACGTCCGCCACCGATGGATCGGTGTTGAGCCACTCGATGCGGTAGGGCAGCGACGGCGCACGCGCGTGCAGGCGCAGGCGGCGGCCGCCGCGCTCCACGCGCATCGACAGGATGCGCAGGAAGTGCGGATCGGTAGCGCCGTCCAGGTTGGCGCCGGCCAGCTCGGTGGCGCGGCGGGCGCGCGCGATGTCCGCCGGCGTGATGCCATCGTGCTCCGCCACCGCGGCGCGCATGGCACCGTCGCGCAGGTAGTCGCCGGCCTGGCGCTCGAGCATGGCGCGGCGCGCGCGCGCCGACGGCGCCGGCACCTTGATGGCCAGCGCAAAGCGACGCAGCAGCGCGGGATCGACGCTGGCCACACTGTTGGCGATCCAGAGGGACGGCACCTCGGCCTCCTCGAGCAGGCGCGTCTTCCAGGCCTTCTGGTTGGCGGAGGCCTTGCCGTCCACCGACCACCAGCTCGGCTCGGACAGCACGTCCTCGACCTCGTCGAAGATCAGCAAAGAACGCGGCGCGCGCAGCAGCAGCCGCTGCAGCAGCGCGAAGTGGCGCAGGCGGTAGGACGCCGTGAGGGGTTCAGCGGAGTCGTTGCAGTCGGGGACGGCGAAGGCGGGTACGCCCGCCTCGCGCGCGATCAGGCGCGCAAGTTCGGACTTGCCCACGCCCGGCTCGCCGTGTAGCAGGATCTGCACTCCGCGCGCGGCACCGGCCAGCGCGCCCTTGAGCACGGCGATGGCGGTGGCGACCTCCGCCTGCAGGTGCGCGACGTCGGGCAGGTCGATGGTCGGCGCCGGCGTCGGCGTGAGCTTCTCCTGCAGCAGCGCGGCGGCATCGCCCTCGAGCAGCGCCTCGGACAGGCCCTCGAGCAACTCCAGCCGCTCGCAGACGTCGTCGTGGCGGCCGTGGCTTGGATTCAGCAAGCCGGTGCGCACCAGGCGGCTGCGCGGGGACAGCGCGTCGCGGGCCTGGCGCGGCTCCAGGCCGGCCGCGACCGCGACCAGCGTGTGCGTCAGGCGGCAACGGCCCGCGAGCTTGGCCGGCGCCAGGTCGCCCAGCGCATCGTTCTGCGCAGCCACGACCGCCAGCAGCAAAACCTCGCACTCGGTCGCACCCAGGCCGAGGCCCTGGCCGAACGCGCGCACTTCCTCCGCCAGAGGACCGGCAGGCGCAGCGCAGGCGGGATCCTGCAGCGCGCGCGCAACCGCGCCCGCCAGGCGCTCGGTGCCCCAGCGCTCGATGCGCGACTCGGTCAGGCCGAGCGCCAGCGCAAGCGGGCCGCGATCGCGCAGCCACGCGCGCACCGAGCGGCTCGCGCCCAGCGCTTCGCGATAGATCCGCAGCAGGTAGACGCGCGCGATCCGATCCACCGGATCGAGCTGGCATCCCTCTGCTGCGTTGTTGTCGGACATGACGTCTCGTGTGTGCATTCGTGCGGACGCCAAAGCAAAACGCCCCCGGGAGGAGCCTCCCGGGGGCGTTCGCGAATCCACGGGACGGCCGGCCAGCTGCCGGCGTCCCAAGAAGAAGGGTCAGCCAGGCATCAGGCGCAACGCACTGGAACCGCTGTGCGGTCCAGGTTCATGACGCTTGTCAGCTCGGTGAAACATCAAAGGCTCCTGTGAGCCGGTAATTCCAAGGGCGCGCACTTTACGCCCGGTTTGCGGTTTTGACAACCGCAAAGTTCGCGAGTCAGGATGCGCGCACAACAAGAACACCCTGAATAACAAAAACAATAAAGGGGGTTGTCGTGAACCATCCGCGTGCCGCGTTGTTCGTTGCGTTGTCACTCGCACTGGTCATCGGGCTCGAGGCGTTCTCGTCGAGCGAGCCGCAAGCACTCTGGATTGCGCAGTCGCACGGCATCACCAAGCTCGTCGACGGCGTCGTTGCACTCGAGATCCCGTCGGCCGCGGACGTGCAGGCGCTCGCCGTGGACGGCAAGCGCAAGCGGGTGTGGGCGTACGCGGGCAAGCAGTTGCTGTCGTACGACTTCGAGGGTCAGCCGATCTCGGCGACGACCATCGATCCGCCGGCGGGCAATCCAGCCCTGCTCGCCGTGGATACGCGCGCAGATCGCGTCTGGCTTGCCGTGCACAGCCAGCTGATGTTGTTCGACGGGCAGGGGCGGGCGCTCTGGCGCGAGCGTTTGCCCAATCCCGTTGCTGCCATGACGGTCGATGCGAAGCGCTCGCAACTGTGGCTCGCGCGTAAGGACACGCTGCAGGTCCACGACGCCACGGGTGAGCTGCTCGCCGTGCTGGGCACTCCGGGTGTCAGGTTCATCCACGCGCTGGCGTACGACGCGAAGCTTGACCAGGTGTGGGTCGCGGCCGATGACACGATTCGACGCTTTGCGCCGAATGGGTCGCAGGCCTTCAGCGCTGCCTTCCCGAAGCCGGCCGCGATGGCTGCCGATCAGGAGGGCGGCCTGTGGGTCTCCGACACGCGGGTGGTCACGCGCCTCGACCGATCCGGACGTACCCAGTTCAGTGCAGTGCCGGGAGCGGACCTGCTCAGCCTGGCCGCCGACCCACGCGATGGATCGGCGTGGATGGCGAGCCAGCGGCACGCCTGGCACTACGCGG
>JANNLM010000193.1:0-1853 GCA_031396825.1 Gammaproteobacteria bacterium
GACGCGCAGAAAACCGACTCCGAGCAGCACGTGGACAGCCTGCTGCTCGCGCCCGGCGCCGAGGTCAACGCCAAGCCCGAGCTCGAGATCTACGCCGACGACGTGAAGTGCGCGCACGGCGCGACCTGCGGCCAGCTCGACGAAGACGCGCTGTACTACCTGCGCACGCGCGGCCTCGACCTCGCCACCGCGCGCAAGCTGCTGCTGCATACCTTCGCGCACAAGGTCCTGCAAGGGATCGCCTTCGAGCCAGCGCGGACGTTGGCCGAAACGGTGCTCGCGGGCCGCCTGTGAAAAAGGGGACGCAACCCTTTTTCGGCCCCGCGGAAAAAAAGGGTTGCGTCCCCTTTTTTGATTTGGAGAGGGTTCGCGCTGAGTTTCCGATCCTGCGCGAGAAGGTTCGCGGCAAGCGCCTCGCCTACCTCGACAACGCCGCCACCACGCAGAAGCCCGAGGCGGTGCTGAGGGCGCTCGACGACTACTACCGCCACAAAAACGCCAACGTCCATCGCGCGGCGCACGAGCTGGCCGAGCGCGCCACCGCCGCCTACGAAGGCGCGCGCGACACGATTGCGCGCTACTTCGGGACTGCGCGCGAGCAGGTCGTATTCACGCGCGGCACCACCGAAGGCATCAACCTCGTGGCCTGGTCGTTCCTGCGCCCGCGGCTGGCCGCCGGCGACGAGATCCTGCTCACCGGCATGGAGCACCACTCCAACATCGTGCCCTGGCAGCTGGTCGCCGCCGAAAAAGGCGCCAAGGTCGTCGCCGCGCCGGTCAGCGACGCCGGCGAGCTGGTCTGGGACGAATTCATCGCGCGGCTGTCACCACGCACGAAGATGATCGCGATCGGCCATGTGTCGAACTCGCTGGGCACGATCAACCCGATCGAAGACGTGATTGCCGAGGCGCGCAAGCGCGCCATTCCGGTGCTGATCGACGGCGCCCAGGCCACCGCGCACCTGGTCGTGGACTTCAAGGCGCTCGGCGCGGACTTCTACGCGGTCTCGGCGCACAAGGCCTACGGACCGACCGGTTTCGGCGCGCTGCTGGGCAAGCCGGAGCATCTCGAGGCCATGCCGCCGCACCTGGGCGGCGGCGACATGATCCGCACGGTGAGCTTCGAGGGCAGCACCTGGAACGACGTGCCGTACAAGTTTGAGGCCGGCACGCCCGACATGTCCGGCGCCGTCGGCTTCGCCGCCGCGCTGGACTACATCGAGGCGCTCGGCCGGCCGGCCATCGCCGCCCACGAGCACGGGCTGCTCGAATACGGCACCGAGCAGCTATCAAGCATCAAGGGCCTGCGGCTGGTCGGCACGGCGCGCAACAAGGGCGCGATCCTGTCGTTCGTGATGGACGCCGCGCATCCGCAGGACATCGGCAGCGTGCTCGACATGGAAGGCGTCGCTATCCGCGCCGGCCACCACTGCACCATGCCGCTGATGCAGCGCCTCGGGCTGTCCGCCACGGCGCGGGCGTCGTTCGCCGTCTACAACGGCCGCGACGACGTGGATCAGCTCGTCGCAGGGCTCGAGAAGGTGCGCAAGCTGTTCGCCTAGGTCACTTCACCTTCGCCCGCCAGGCGTAGATCTTGTCCTGCACTTGCCGGGCGTTTTCGGCGTTCGGTTCAAGCAGCAGATAGCGCTTCATCCCTCTGGCTGCGGCCCCATAGGCCCCGATTTCCGCGAGGATCAGGGCGCGGTTGAAATGCCCCTGCGGCCACGAGGGTGCGAGCTTCAGCGCCTCGCCATACTCAGTCACCGCGTCCTCGAAGCGCTTTTCCTTGACCGCCGCTTCGGCACCTATGCGATGGGCTCGCACTTCCTCACTCACAGCCAAACGACCGCCGG
>JANNLM010000285.1:0-12163 GCA_031396825.1 Gammaproteobacteria bacterium
CCGACCTACGAGAAGCACTTCGCGGCGATGGCGCCGCCGGAGTTCCTGCGGCTGTGGCGCGAGGGCCGCAAGGGCAGCGTGAGCGACGCGCAATTCGTCCACGAAAACGCCATGCCCGAGGCGCTGTACTTCCTGCTGTCCGGCGAAGTGGCCGTGCGCCAGCATGGCCGGGAGCTGGCGCGCCTGGGAGCCGGCAGCTTCGTCGCGGAGATGAGCCTCTTGACCGGCGAGCGCACAACGGCCGACGTTTTCGCGCTCGGCACCGTCGAGTACCTGGCGTGGCCGGCGGCCACGCTGGCGCGGCTGCGCACGCGCAACCCGATGCTCTGGAGCAAGGTCCAGAGCGTGCTGGGGCACGACCTGGTCGAGAAGATTCGCCGCGCTCAGGATGTCGGCGGCGTCTCGGGGGGCGGCGTCTCGGCCGGCGGCGCTTCTGGGGACGTGGCCGGATCCTGAGCCGGCCGCGCCTCGCCTTCCGGCCGGGCCGCTTCCGATCCACTTTCCGGAGCCGGCTCGCCAGGCATCGGCTCCCCGGCCTCGGCCGACTCGTCACCAGGAGGTTCGCCCTCGACCGGCTCCGCCGCGTCGGACGGCAGCCCGCCCTCGAACCCTGGCTCGACGGGCATCTCCCCCGGCGGTGGCAACTCGGTGCCTTCCGGCACTTCCGGCGCCGGCGGGCCGTGTCCGATCTGCACCATGATCCAGTCGACGCGCTGCTGCACAAAGGGCCCAGGCCGCTTGGCGCTCCACTTGCGCGGATTGGGCAGCACGGCGATCAGGCGCGAAGTCTCCAGCGGTGTCAGGTCTTCGGCGTTCTTGCCGAAGAACTCCTGCGCGGCGGCCTGCACCCCGTACACGCCCGGGCCGAACTCGGCGATGTTCAGGTAGATCTCGAGGATGCGTTCCTTGGGCAGCTCCAGCTCGAGCAGCAGCGTGAAGGTGACCTCGAGGCCCTTGCGCAGGTAAGAACGCGAGGGCCACAGGAACAGGTTCTTGGCGACCTGCTGGCTGATGGTGCTGGCGCCGCGCTTTCTCTTGCTCTTTTCGTTGTGCTCCAGCGCCTCGGCGATCGCCATGAAGTCGAAGCCCCAGTGGGTGTAGAACTTCTGGTCTTCTGCGGCGATCGCGCCGTCGCGCAGGGTCTGCGGGATGCGTGCGGCGGGGACCCACTCGTACTTCACCGGCTGGACTTCGCTCTGCATCATGAAGGCCGAGGTCGGCGGCGCGTACCAGCGCAAGACCAGCACCACGGCGGGCGGCGTGAAGAACAGTACCGTCAGCACCAACAGCGTCCACAGCAGCACGCGCACGAACCGGCTGCGGCGCGGCGGCTTCGGCGCGAACCCGGGCTCCGGCTCGGCGTCGAGCAGCAGGTCGAGCGGCTCGTCGCGCGGCGCCAGGGACGGCGGGATGCGTGGGGGCTGGGAGTTCATCGCGCCCGAGGATGGCGCGGACCGGGCCGGCGGGTCAACGCGGTTTCAGGCGGGCAGGCCGAGGTTCTTCCACAGTCGCAGCGCGGGCTCCGACTGGTTCAGCGTGTAGATGTGCAGCCCGGGCGCGCCGCCCTTGAGCAGCGTCTCGCACAGCCGCGTGACGACCTCGAGGCCGAAGTCGAGCAGGGCGGGGCGGTCGTCGGCCAGGCGCTCGAGGCGCAGCCGGATCCAGCGCGGGATCTCGGCGCCGCAAGCCTCGGAGAACTGCGCCAGCTGCGCGAAGTTCGTGATCGGCATGATGCCGGGCACGATCGGGAGGGTGACGCCGGCCTTGCGGCTGCGCCCGACGAAGTCGAAGTAGGCGTCGGCGTTGTAGAAGTACTGCGTGATGGCGGCGTGCGCGCCGGCCTTGGCCTTGCGCACGAAGTTGGCGAAGTCCGCGTCCGGGTCCACGGTCTGCGGGTGGGCTTCCGGGTAGCAGGCCACTTCGATGCGGAACTGCGAGCCGTGGGTCTGGCGGATGAACTCGACCAGCTCGTTGCCGAAGTGGAAGTCGCCCGGCGCCTCGGCGCCGCGCGCCGTGGCCGGCAGATCGCCGCGCAGCGCGACGATGCGCTTCACGCCGGCGGCCTTGTAGCGCTCGAGCAGTTCGGTGACGCGCGCGCGCGTCGAGCCCACGCAGGTCAGGTGCGGCGCGACCTCGACGCCGGTGTCCTCGACCACCCGCACCAACGTCTCGTAGGTGCCTTCCTGGGCCGAGCCGCCGGCGCCATAGGTGACGGAGAAGTACGCCGGTTGCACCGCGGCGAGCTTCTTCACGATCGCAGGCAGCTTCGCCGCGCCCTCGGGGGTGCGCGGCGGGAACAGCTCGAATGAAAAGGAGAGAGTCTCGGCCATGATTTCCTCGTAGGAGCGCCTTCAGGCGCGACCGGTCGCGGCTAAAGCCGCTCCTACACGCTAGTAACGGTAGTGGTCGGCCTTGTACGGTCCGTCCGCGTCCAGGCCGAGGTAGCTGGCCTGGTCCGGCGTCAGCCGCGTCAGCTTCACGCCGATCTTGTCGAGGTGCAGCCGCGCGACTTCCTCGTCGAGCTTCTTCGGCAGGCGGTAGACCGTTTTCTGGTAGCGGTCCTTGTTGGCCCACAGGTCGAGCTGCGCCAGCACCTGGTTGGAGAACGAGTTGCTCATGACGAAGCTCGGGTGGCCGTGCGCGCAGCCGAGGTTCAGCAGGCGGCCTTCCGCCAGCAGGTACAGGCTGTGGCCGTCCTTGAACGTGTACTTGTCGAGCTGCGGCTTGATGGTGTCGCGCTTGATGCCCTTTTCGGTGTTGAGCGCGTCGACCTGGATCTCGTTGTCGAAGTGGCCGATGTTCCCGACCAGCGCGCCGTCCTTCATCTTGCGCATGTGCTCGATCGTGATGACGTCCTTGTTGCCGGTCGTGGTGATGAAGATGTCGGCGTCCTCGACCACGTCCTCGACGGTGGTGACCTGGAAGCCTTCCATCGCGGCCTGCAGGGCGTTGATCGGGTCGATTTCCGTCACGATCACGCGCGCGCCGAAGCCGCGCAGCGATTGCGCCGAGCCCTTGCCGACGTCGCCGTAGCCGCAGACCACCGCGACCTTGCCGGCCACCATCAGGTCGGTGGCGCGCTTGATGCCGTCGGCCAGCGATTCGCGGCAACCGTACAGGTTGTCGAACTTGCTCTTGGTGACCGAGTCGTTGACGTTGATCGCGGGCACCAGCAACTTTCCGGCCTCGACCATCTGGTAGAGGCGGTGCACGCCGGTCGTCGTTTCCTCAGACACTCCGCGCCAGGCCTTGGCGGCCTTGGTCCAGAAGCCGGGGCGCTCCTTGGCGGTGCGCTTGAGCAGGTTCTTGATGACCTGCTCCTCGTGCGAGGCGCTCTTCGAGTCGACCCACTTGTCGCCCTGCTCCATCTCGTAGCCCTTGTGGAGCAGCAGCGTGACGTCGCCGCCGTCGTCCACCACCAACTGCGGGCCGAGGCCGTCGCCGTGCGTCACGGCGTCGAGCGTCAGGTCCCAGTACTCCTCGAGCGTCTCGCCCTTCCACGCGAACACCGGGATGCCGGCGGCCGCGATCGCGGCGGCGGCGTCGTCCTGGGTCGAGAAGATGTTGCACGAGGCCCAGCGCACCGAGGCGCCGAGCACGCCCAGCGTCTCGATCAGGACCGCGGTTTCCTTGGTCATGTGAAGTGAGCCGGTCACGCGCACGCCCTTGAGCGGCTTGCCGGTCGCGTACTTGGCGCGGATCGACATCAGGCCGGGCATTTCCTCCTCGGCCATCTTGATGCGCTTGCGGCCGTACTCGGCCAGCGCCAGGTCCTTGACCTTGAAGTCGCCGGAGGCGGGCCGCCGGTTCGCTTGCGACCCGGTCACTTTATTGCTGAGAGCGGTTACTTTCGCCATGTCATTTCCCCTTGCGGCCCTTCAGGCCGGCGTCGGCGCGCAGCGCCTCGGCCTTGTCGGTCTTTTCCCACGTGAAGGTCGTGAAGGTTTCCTTCTTCCGGGTCTTCTTGCCGGTGCCGTTGGCCGAGTCTTCCCACTCGTAGCTCGCCTTGGTCGGGGTGCGGCCGAAGTGGCCGTAGGCCGCCGTGTGCTGGTACATCGGGTGCAGCAGGTCGAGCATCTTCGTGATCGCGTACGGGCGCAGGTCGAAGTGCTTGCGCACCAGCTGCTCGATCTTGGCGTCGGCCACCTTGCCGGTGCCGAAGGTCGTGACCATGACCGAGGTCGGCTGCGCGACGCCGATGGCGTAGGAGATCTGCACTTCGCACTGGTCGGCGAGGCCGGCCGCGACGATGTTCTTGGCGACGTAGCGGCCCGCGTACGCGGCCGAGCGGTCCACCTTGGACGGGTCCTTGCCGGAGAACGCGCCGCCACCGTGGCGCGCGTAGCCGCCGTAGGAGTCGACGATGATCTTGCGGCCGGTCACGCCGCAGTCGCCCACCGGGCCGCCGATGATGAAGGTGCCGGTCGGGTTGATGTGGAACTTGGTCTGCCGGGTCAGCAGTTCCTTCGGCAGCACGTGCTTGATGATCAGCTCGCGCACCGCTTCCTGCAGGTCATCCCACTTCACGTCGGGATCGTGCTGCGTGGACAACACGACGGCGTCGATCGCCACCGGCTTGCTGTCCTTGTAGCGCATGGTGACCTGCGACTTGGCGTCCGGTCGCAGCCACGGCAGCAGGCCGGCCTTGCGCACCTCGGCCTGGCGCTCGACCAGGCGGTGGGCGTAGGTGATCGGCGCGGGCATCAGCACGTCGGTCTCGTTGCAGGCGTAGCCGAACATCAGGCCCTGGTCGCCGGCACCCTGGTCCTCGGGCTTGCCGCGGTCCACGCCCTGGGCGATGTTCGGCGACTGCTTGCCGATGATGTTGAGCACGCCGCAGGTCTGGCCGTCGAAGCCGACCTCCGACGAGTTGTAGCCGATGCCGGTGATCACCTTGCGCACCGTTTCCTCGAGGTCCACCCAGGCCGTGGTGGTGACCTCGCCGGCGATGATCGCCACGCCGGTCTTGACCAGCGTTTCGCACGCCACGCGGGCCTGCTTGTCGCGCGCCAGGATGGCGTCGAGCACCGCGTCGGAGATCTGGTCGCAGATCTTGTCGGGGTGGCCTTCGGAAACGGATTCGGAGGTGAACAGGTACTCGCTCATCGGCAAAAAGTCCTTATATCTGCTTATGCGGATAGGCGGATATTGTATCTGGAATGGCGGGCTTTCGCAGCGTTTTTGTGCGCTGGCTCACAGTCAGTCGCAACGTCGATGTACGAGGCTCGTCTAATGTCCGCCGCCGCGGCACGGCCCCAGAATCTGGGCTCGAAAGTGCGAGGAAGTCGGGGAGTCCCATGCTGAACGAGCCGCAACTGCTGGCCGCTCTGCTCGACCCCGCGCGCTACCACTTCAACCCCATGGCGCTGTGGCACTTCGGTGCCGCCGCGATCGTGCTCGCGAGCGGCCTGGGGGTCTGGTACTGGGAGCGGGGCAGCAAGGTCAGCCGCCTGTTCGCGGCGTTCGCGCTGCTGTTCGGCGCCTGGTCCGCGAGCCGCGGCCTGGTGCGACTGCTCGACGATCCCGCGCTGATCCTGCCGCTGTGGCGCTTCGTCTACGCCATGGTGATGGTGTCCATGGCGGTGCTGTACCAGTACAGCGCGATGATGCTGCGCCAGGAGGCGCGCCGCGCCTGGCAGATCCGCCTGGCCTGGCTCGCCGGCGGCGCGTTCGCGGGCCTGACGCTCGCCACGCCGCTGGTGTTCTCGCACGCCACAAAGTTCGCCTGGGGCCACGAGCCGCAGTACGGCCCGCTCGGCTACCTGACCATGGCCTGGGTCTGCCTGCTGATGCTGACCACCGCCGTCGATACCGTGCGGGCGCTGCGCGCCACGCAGGCCGCAACGCTGGAGCGCCGGCGCGTGGCCTGGTTCGCCGTCGCGCTGGCCAGCCTTTACCTGGCCTTCGTGGACTTCGTGCTGTATTGCGGCGTACCGGTGTACCCGTTCGCGTTCGTGCCGGTCAGCGTCTTCGTTCTGCTGACCGGCTGGAACACGTTGCGCTATGGCCTGATCGAGGTGACGCCCGAACTCGCCGCAACCGAGATCGCGGGCCTGGTGCGTGGCGCGCTGCTGGTGCTCGACCGCGACGGCGTGATCCGCTTTGGCAACGCCGAGGCGACCACCCTGCTGGGCCGCAAGGACCTGGCCGGCGTGCCGGGCGGCGAGCTGATGGGCGATGCGCTGTCGCCCGAGTCGCTGACGCAGCTGTCGCGCACCGAAGGCCGCGAGGCCGAGAAGGAGTTCCTGTTCCAGTCGGGCCCGCGCCCCGCGCCGGTGCGCGACCTCGCCATGACCGCCACCGCGGTGCGCGACCGCCGCGGCCGCAACGTCGCCTTCGTCTGCCTGCTGCGCGACGTGACCGACCAGAAGCGCATCCAGCAGCAGCGCTGGACCGAGGGGCTGCGCGACTCGCTGACCGGCCTGCCGGGGCGCGCCATGTTCCTCGAACTGCTCGACAACGCCGTCAAGCGCGCCGCGGAAACCAAGGACTATGACTTCGCGGTGTGCTTCGTCGGCATCGACCGCCTCAACGTCGTCAACGAGGACCTCGGCTATTCGGCCGGCGACCAGGTGCTGGCGGAAGTAGCCAAGCGCCTGCGCCGCGCCAGCCGCGCGCAGGACGTGGTCGCCCGCATCGGCGGCGACGAGTTCGGCATCCTGCTCGAGACCACCGGCACCGAGGAGATCCACCAGTTCGTGGCGCGCCTGATGGAAGCCGTGAAGGCGCCGCTGAACCTGCTCGACCACGACCTGCACCTGTCGTGCAGCGTCGGCGTGGCCGAGAGCACCTGGACCTACGCCAACGGCGCCGAGGCGCTGCGCGACGCCGGCATGGCGATGTACCACGTCAAGCAGGCCGGCGGCGGCAACACGCACTTCGTCACGCGCACCGACCGCGGCCTGCAGCGCACGCGCCTGGAATCGGAGATGCACCGCGCGCTTGAGCAGAACGAGTTCCGCGTGCACTACCAGCCGGTGATGGACCTGGTGGAGCGCCGCGTGGTCGGGTTCGAGGCGCTGGTGCGCTGGCAACACCCGGAGCGCGGGCTGCTGCTGCCGGGCGCCTTCATCGAGCTGGCCGAGCAGATCGGCATCGCGCGACAGATCGACACCTTCGTCATGGAGCAGGCCTGCACCGACCTGGCACGGTTCCAGGAAGCGACGCGTGACCGGCGCCTGAGCATGAGCGTCAACATGGTCGAGCCGTGCCTGCGCGACCCGGGGTTCATCGAGCGCGTCGGCGCGCTGCTGGCGCGCAACGGGCTCGAGCCGACCAGCCTGCGCATCGAGGTGCTCGAGCGGGTGGCCATGATCGGCCCGCTGCGCGGCACGCTGCAGCGCCTGCGCGGCCTGGGCGTCGGCATCGCGGTCGACGACTTCGGCACCGGCTATTCGTCGCTCAGCCGCCTGCACGAGCTGCCGGTGTCGGTGCTCAAGGTGGACCGCGAGTTCGTGCGCGGCATCGCCGCCAGCGGTGGCGAGAAGATCATCAACGCGATCATCGCGCTCGGCCACAGCCTCGGCCTGACGCTGGTGGCCGAAGGTGCGAGCCAGGCGCGCGAAGTGCGCCGCCTGCACGACCTCGGCTGCCGCTACGTGCAGGGCTTCTACTTCAGCCAGGCGGTGCCGTTCGGGCAGGCGATGGGGCTGATGGGCACGGGCGGCTTCGCCGACAAGTTCCGCGAGCTCACGGCCAGCGTGCCCGCGCCGGTCGCGCCCGCGGCCGCGCAGCGCCCGGCCCCCTCGAAGTTCGGCCGCATCGGGAAGTTCTTCGGCCTGCATTAAGCTGTCCGCATGGCACTGACCCCCTCGACCATGCTGCCGCTCGGCACCCGCGCACCGGCCTTCACGCTGCCCGATACCGTCAGCGGCAAAGCGCTGTCCCTCGACGCGCTCAAGGGCGCCACGGGCACCGTGGTGATGTTCATCTGCAACCACTGCCCGTACGTGAAGCACGTCAACGCCGAGCTGGTGCGCGTGGCGAAGGAGTACCAGGGCAAGGGCGTCAGCTTCGTCGCGATCTCGTCTAACGACGTTCTGAGTCATCCCGAGGACGCGCCGGACAAGATGCACACCGCGGCGTGGCAGCTTGGCTATCCGTTCCCGTACCTGTACGACGAATCGCAGGCGGTCGCGAAGGCCTACCAGGCCGCGTGCACGCCGGATTTGTTCCTGTTCGATTCCGCGATGCTGTGCGTCTACCGCGGCCAGCTCGACGACTCGCGCCCGGGCAGGGGCAAGCCGGATGGCAGGGATTTGCGCGCGGCGCTGGAGGCGGTGGTGGCGGGGAAACCGGTGAGCCCGGAGCAGAAGCCGAGCGTGGGCTGCAACATCAAGTGGAAGCGGTGATCCCCTTCTTCCCAATCAAGTCCTCGAAGTAGGGGATCGACTTCTTCAGCCCCTCGCGCAGCTTCACTTTCGGCTGCCACTTCAGCACTTTCTTCGCCTGGCTGATGTTCGGCTGCCGCTGCTTCGGGTCGTCTTCCGGCAGCGGCTTGCGCACCAGCTTCGATTTCGACCCGGTCAGCTCGATCACCAGTTCGGCCAGCTGGCGGATGGTGAACTCGCCCGGATTGCCCAGGTTGATCGGCCCGGTGACCTTCTCCGGCGAGTTCATCAGCCGCATCAATCCATCCACCAGGTCCGTCACGTAGCAGAACGAGCGCGTCTGCTCGCCGCTGCCGTAGATCGTGATCGGCTTGTTGCGCAGCGCCTGCATGATGAAGTTGCTGACCACGCGGCCGTCGTCCGGGTGCATGTTCGGGCCGTAGGTGTTGAAGATGCGCGCCACCTTGATCGGCAGCCGGTGCTGGCGCCAGTAATCGAAGAACAACGTCTCGGCGCAGCGCTTGCCTTCGTCGTAACAGCTGCGGATGCCGATCGGGTTGACGCGGCCCCAGTAGCTCTCGGGCTGCGGATGCACTTCGGGATCGCCGTACACCTCGGAGGTCGAGGCCTGCAGGATGCGGCAGCGCAGGCGCTTGGCCAAGCCGAGCATGTTGATGGCGCCGTGCACGCTGGTCTTGGTGGTCTGCACCGGGTCGAACTGATAGTGCACCGGCGAGGCAGGGCAGGCGAGGTTGTAGATCTGGTCGGCTTCGACGTACAGCGGGAAGGTGACGTCGTGGCGCATCAGCTCGAAGCGCGGGTGCTCGAGCAGCCTGGCCACGTTGCTGCGCGCGCCGGTGAAGAAATTGTCCACGCACAGCACGTCGTTGCCTTCGGCGAGCAGCCGCTCGCACAGGTGCGAGCCGATGAAGCCGGCGCCGCCGGTCACAAGCACCCGCTGGCTGGCGAATTCCTTCTTGGTTTTCATGGAGTTCCCGGTGTCCCAGTAGGGATTTTAACCGCCTTGCCCCCCGGCCCACCGGCATGGACAATACGCGTCCTTTGCGGCCCTCCCCGGACCCTCCAGCAATGCCCGCCCGCCTCGAGCTCGCCAACGCCATCCGCGCGCTGTCCATGGATGCCGTCCAGAAGGCCAACTCGGGGCACCCCGGCATGCCGATGGGCATGGCGGACATCGCCGAGGTGCTCTGGAACGACTACCTCAGGCACAACCCGGCCGATCCCAAGTGGCCCAACCGCGACCGCTTCGTGGTCAGCAACGGCCACGGCTCGATGCTGCTCTATTCGCTGCTCCATCTGACCGGATATGAGCTGCCGATCGAGGAACTGAAGAACTTCCGCCAGCTGCACTCCAAGACGCCGGGTCACCCCGAGTTCGGGCTGACCCCGGGCGTGGAGACCACCACCGGGCCGCTGGGGCAGGGCCTGTCCAACGCGGTGGGCATGGCGCTCGCCGAGGCGGCGCTGGCCAAGACCTTCAACCGCGACGGCTTCCCGCTGGTCGACCACTACACCTACGTGTTCTGCGGCGACGGCTGCCTGATGGAAGGCATCTCGCACGAAGCCTGTTCGCTGGCCGGCACGCTCGGCCTGAACAAGCTGGTCATGTTCTACGACGACAACAGCATCTCGATCGACGGCGAGGTGCACGGCTGGTTCCGCGACGACACGCCGGCGCGCTTCGAGGCTTACGGCTGGCAGGTCATCCGCAACGTCAACGGGCACGACCCGGAAGAGGTCAAGCAGGCCATCGAGACCGCGCGCAAGTCCGGGGACAAGCCCACGCTGGTGTGCTGCAAGACCATCATCGGCTGGGGCTCGCCGAACAAGCAGGGCAAGGAATCGAGCCACGGCGCGGCGCTGGGCGAGGACGAGGTCAAGCTGGTTCGCGAGACGATCAAGTGGCCGCACGCGGCGTTCGAGATCCCCAAGGCGCTGGCCGATGCCTGGAGCGCGCGCGACCGCGGCGCCGCGGCGCAGCGCGACTGGAACGCGCTGCTCAACAAGTACGCGAACGAATTCCCGGACCACGCCGCCGAGTTCAAACGGCGCATGAGTGGCGTGCTGCCGGCCGACTGGAAGGCGACCATCGACGGCTTCATCGCCAAGGCCGCCGCCAACGACAAACCCATGGCCACGCGCAAGTCGAGCAAGACCGTGCTCGACGCGATCGGTCCGAAGATGCCGGAGCTGCTCGGCGGCTCGGCGGATCTCACCGAGTCGAACCTGACCAAGTGGGAGGGCGCCAAGACCCTCACGCCCGGCAACGTGACCGGCAACTACATCTATTACGGCGTGCGCGAGTTCGGCATGAGCGCGATCATCAACGGCATCACGTTGCACGGCGGCCTGATCCCGTTCGGCGGCACGTTCCTGACCTTCTCCGACTACGCGCGCAACGCCCTGCGCATGGCCGCGCTGATGCAGATCCGCTCGATCTTCGTCTACACGCACGATTCGATCGGCCTGGGCGAGGACGGCCCGACGCACCAGTCGGTCGAGCACGTCTCATCCTTGCGCCTGATCCCGAACCTCGAGACCTGGCGCCCGGCCGACCTGCTCGAGACTGCCGTGGCCTGGAAGGAAGCGATCGAGCGGACCAACGGCCCGACCACGCTCGCGCTGACGCGCCAGAACACCGACATCCAGAAGCACGACGCCTCACACGCCGCGAACATCGCGCGCGGCGGCTACGTGCTGTGGGAGCCGGCCAGCGCACCCGAGGCGATCATCATCGCCACCGGCTCGGAGATTGGCCTCGCGGTGAAGGCGGCGCAGAAGGCCGCCGAGACGAAGCACGCCGTGCGGGTGGTCTCGATGCCCTGCGTCGAGCGCTTCATGAAGCAGGACGCCAAGTACCGCGACTCCGTGCTGCCGCCCAAGCTCACGCGCCGCCTCGCCATCGAGGCCGGCATCTCCTGGTACTGGCGCCCGCTGGTCGGCCCGCAGGGCGACGTGCTCGGCGTGGACCGCTACGGCGAGTCGGCGCCGGCGCCGGCGGTGTTCAAGTACCTCGGTTTCACGCTCGAGAACGTTCTCGAGAAACTCGCTGCAATTCTGAAGTAGGAGCGCCTCTCAGGCGCGAAGGGTATTGAGATGACGGTAAAACTTGGCATCAACGGATTCGGCCGCATCGGCCGCAACGTGCTGCGCGCCGCGGTGGCGAACTTCCCGGACATCGAGATCGTCGGCATCAACGACCTGCTCGAGCCCAGCTACCTCGCCTACATGCTGCAGTACGACTCGGTGCACGGCCATTTCAAGGGCAAGCTCGCGGTCGAGGGCAACACGCTGATCGTCAACGGCAAGAAGATCCGCCTGACGCAGGAGAAGGACCCGGCCAACCTGAAGTGGAAAGACGTCGGCGCCGATGTCGTGCTCGAGTCCACCGGCCTGTTCCTCGACAAGGCCACCGCGCAGAAGCACCTCGACGCCGGCGCGAAGAAGGTCATCCTCTCGGCGCCGTCGAAGGACGACACGCCGATGTTCGTCTTTGGGGTGAACCACAAGACCTACGCCGGCCAGGCCATCATTTCGAACGCCTCGTGCACCACCAACTGCCTGGCGCCGCTCGCCAAGGTGATCCACGACAAGTGGGGCATCAAGCGTGGCCTGATGACGACGGTGCATGCGACGACCGCGACGCAGAAGACCGTGGACGGCCCGTCGTCGAAGGACTGGCGCGGCGGCCGCGGCATCCTCGAGAACATCATTCCGTCGTCCACCGGCGCGGCCAAGGCCGTGGGCGTGGTGATCCCCGAGCTCAACAAGAAACTCACCGGCATGTCGTTCCGCGTGCCGACCTCCGATGT
>JANNLM010000298.1:0-3470 GCA_031396825.1 Gammaproteobacteria bacterium
TACCACAACTGTGGCGACTGGGTGGATTCGTGCACCGCGCTGGCGGAGGACTTCAACGGCCGCATCACCGTCGTGAAGCCTGCGCCCGCGAAGCGCTCCAACGTCACGCGGCTCCCCTCGGCGCTGGCCGGGACGGCCTGATTTCACGAAACATTAATCGCTCCGACACGCCGTCAACACGCGGTCTTGAGACCGTGCAGGCGTGAAAAAACCAACGGAGACTTCCATGACTGCAGCCGAGACGGCTTGCGCGCGCGAGACGCGCTTCAGCGTGCAGTTCGCGCGCACCAGTGACGAACTGGTCGAGACCCAGCGCCTGCGCTACCGCATCTTCGCCGGCGAGATGGGCGCCGAGCTCCACGACGGCGGCAGCGGCCTCGACCGCGACCGCTACGATCCGCACTGCCGGCACCTGTACGTGCGCGACAAGGCCAGCGGCTCGATCGTCGCCTGCACCCGCATCCTGACCGACGACCGTGCCGGCTTCGCCGGCGGCTACTACTCGGGAAGCGAGTTCGACCTCGGGCTGCTCGAGCACCTGCCGGGCCGGGCGATGGAAATCGGCCGCACCTGCGTGGACCCTGCCTACCGCGGTGGCGCCGTGATCGCGCTGCTGTGGTCCGGCCTCGCCGACATGATCGCGCGCGAGGGCTTCGATTACCTGTTCGGCTGCGCCAGCATCGGCCTGGAAGACGGCGGCGCCAACGCCCACGCCATCGTCGACACGCTGCGCGCGCAGCACCTGTCTCCCCCCTGGCACCGCGTGCGGCCGCGCAACCCGTTGCCGCCTGCGGATCTGCGGCCGACGCAGCCGCCGAAAATGCCACCGCTGCTGAAGGCCTACGTCAGCCTCGGCGCGCGCGCCTGCGGCGAGCCGTACTTCGATCCCGCCTTCAACTGCGCCGACGTCTTCATGCTGCTGAACGTGCCCGACCTGAGCCCGCGCTACGCGCGCCGCTTCCTGGGCCGCGAGACGGCGGCGGGAGCTGCGCTTGCCTAGGGCCCTGTTGCTGGTCGCCCACGTCGGCTGGGGCCTGGTGCTCGCCAGCTGGTTCACCTTCGGCGGCGATCGCGCATGGCGCGAGCGCATCGCCCAGCGCTGGCACCGCCGCCTGCTGGGGATCTTCGGCCTGCGGCTGCGTGTCGAGGGCACCCCGCTGCGTGAGCCGCACATGACGGTCGCCAACCACGTGTCGTGGCTGGATATCCCCGTGCTCGGCGCGCTCGAGCCGACGCGTTTCGTCGGCAAGTCGGAGATCCGCGACTGGCCCATCGCCGGCTGGCTGGCGACGGCCGCCGGAACCTTCTACCTGCGCCGCGGCCGCGGTGGCGCGGCACCCCTGCTCGACCGCCTGGCGCCACACCTGCGCGACGGCGGCTGCGTCGCGATCTTCCCCGAAGGCACGACCACGGACGGCAGCGGGGTGCTGCCGTTCCACGCGCGCCTGTTCGCGGCTGCCGTCGAGGCCCAGCGCCCGATCCAGCCGGTCACGATCCAGTACGGATTGTCCGAGCATGACGACAACGTCGCGCCGTTCATCGACGACGACTCGCTCGTCGGGCATATCGTGCGGTTGCTACGCAACCCCGGCCTTGAAGTCCGCGTGAGCTACGGCCCGCCGATCCGCCCCACCGTCGGCCGTGACGAACTGGCGCGCGAGGCCGAGAGCTTCGTGCGCGCAGCGCTCTTGCCCCCGGTGACCCCGCGCCTGCAACCGCCCGTCGCGATCCCGCACTGGCTGCAGGCCTGATCCACAATAGGGAGGCATGACGGCGCTTCCCGCCCGGCCCTTCAGCGCCGGGGATTTTCCCGAGCTCGATGCGCTTCGCACGCTGGTCGCGCGCGGGGGCAGCGCGCTGCGCGCCGAGACGCTGTGTGAAGTGCGCTGCGGCGGCGAAAGCCTGCCCGTGGAGATCATCGAACTTGGCTCGACCGATGCCAACGCCCCGGCCATCGGCTTCTTCGGCGGGGTGCACGGCGTCGAGCGCATCGGCGCGCAGGTCGTGCTCGCCTACCTGCATACGCTGATCGAGCGCCTGCAATGGGACGAGACGTTGCCCGCGCTGCTCGAGCGTGTGCGACTGGTGTTCATGCCGCTGGTCAACCCGGGCGGGATGCTGAGGCGCACGCGCAGCAACCCGGCGGGGGTGGACCTCATGCGCAATGCGCCGATCGACGCCGACTGCAAGGTGCCCTGGCTGCTCGGCGGCCATCGCATCGGCTCCTGGCTGCCGTGGTATCGCGGGCCGCTCGGCGCGCCCATGGAGCCCGAGGCGCAGGCGCTGTGCGACGCCGTCGAGCGGCGCCTGGCCAGCCAGCCCTTCAGCATCGCGCTCGACTGCCATTCGGGCTACGGCACGCGCGACCAGATCTGGTTTCCGTACGCCGGCAGCCACACGCCGATCGATTGCCTGGCCGACATCTATGCGCTGCGCACGATGTTCCGCGCGACCTATCCGTTTCACAGCATCTATGTGATCGAGCCGCAATCGCGGGGGTACACGACCCATGGCGACCTGTGGGACTGGCTCTATCGCCGCTCACGCCACGCCGGGCGCGGGCTGTTCCTGCCGCTGACGCTGGAGATGGGCTCGTGGCTGTGGGTCAAGAAGAACCCGCTGCAGCTGTTCGGACGCCTCGGCCTGTTCAATCCGATCGAGACCCATCGGATGCATCGCAGCCTGCGCCGGCACCTCACCCTGCTGGACTTCCTGGTGCGCGCCGTCGCCTCGCACTCGCGCTGGCGCCCGCGCGAAGACCAGCGCCAGGCGCTGTTCGACTCCGCGGTGAGCTACTGGATGAGCCGGCCCGAATCGGTCACGGCGGTGCGCGAATGACCGCCCCGCCGGGGGGCCGCAGCCACCAGGAGCACCTCGAGCAGGCGCGTGCCCAGATCCTCGACCTGCTGGCGCGCCAGGCCGTCGAGCGCGACCTCGTGCAGCGCTCCGGCCAGCGCCGCCAGGACGTTGTCGCCGGCCTGGTGCTGCGCCAGCAGCAAGCCGCGCTCGAGCAGCGCCTGGCCCAGTTCCATCCGGCCGACGTCGCTTTCGTGCTGGAGGGCCTGGCCCCCGACGCGCGCCGCGTCGCCTGGGGTCTGGTGCGCTCCGACCGGCGCGGCGCGGTGCTGCTCGAGGTCTCGGACGCGGCGCGTCGCAGCCTCCTGGCGGAAATGGCGACGGACGAGGTCTACGCCTTCGTGCGTCCGCTGCCGCCCGACGACATCGCCAGCCTGCTGGCCTCGCTGCCGGACTCGATCCGGGCCGACGTGCTGGAGCGACTCGACCAGGCCGACCAGGCCGACGTGCGCTCGATGCTGTCGTACCCGGCCGTCACGGTCGGCGCGCGCATGAACTTCGATTTCATCACGGTGCGCGAGGACACCACGCTCGAAGCGGTGCAGCGTTTGCTGCGGCAGCGCAAGCCGCTGCCGCCCCACACGACGCAGATGTTCGTGGTTGATCGCAGCGGC
>JANNLM010000307.1:0-19097 GCA_031396825.1 Gammaproteobacteria bacterium
GCTTCGGCCCATTCTTGTTCGACGACTGGCGCTACCTGACGCCGGGCGACCTGTCGGTGGACCCGGCGACCCGCAAGGTCAATCCCGAATTCGTGCTGAACCGGCCGGTGCATCGCGGGGCGGCGATCCTGCTCGCGCGGGAGAACTTCGGCTGCGGTTCCTCGCGCGAGCACGCGGTCTGGGCGCTGGCCGACTACGGTTTCCGTTGCGTGATCGCGCCGAGCTTCGCCGACATCTTCTTCAGCAACTGCAACAAGAACGGGCTGCTCGCGGTGGTGTTGCCGGGGCAGGTCATCGACGCGCTGTTTGCGGCGATCGCAGCCGATCCCGCGGTCAGCGCGACCGTCGACCTGCCGTCGCAGCGCGTGTCGTGGGCGGGACAGGAAGTGCCCTTCGACATCGAGCCCGACCGCAAGCGCAAGCTGCTCGAGGGGCTCGACGAGATCGGCTTGACCCTGCAACACGCCGACGCGATCCGCTCCTACGAGGCGCGCCGCCGCACTGAAGCCCCTTGGCTGTTCGAATGAGAGTCGCGGCCATGGGCCGCTCCGGCACATGAACCCGAAAATCCTGATCCTGCCGGGCGATGGCGTCGGCCCCGAAGTAGTGGCCGCCGCTGTCGCCGTCCTCGAGGCGTTGCGCGCGCGCCACGGCTTCGCCTGCGAACTGGAGCACGGCCTCATCGGCGGCGCCGCCATCGACGCGCACGGCGTGCCGCTGCCGTCCGCGACGCTCGACCAGGCGCAGCGGTCGGATGCGATCCTGATGGGGGCGGTCGGCGGGCCGAAGTGGGACGGGCTGGAACGCGACATCCGGCCCGAGCGCGGGCTGCTGAAGATCCGCTCGGCGCTCGGCCTCTACGCCAACCTGCGGCCGGCGCTGTGCTTCGACGAACTCGCCGAGGCCTCGACGTTGAAGGCGGAGATCCTGCGTGGGCTCGACCTCCTGATCGTCCGCGAGCTCACCGGCGGCATCTATTACGGGGCGCCGCGCGGCATCGTCATGGAGGAGGGTGTGCGTGTCGGCATCAACACCGAACGCTACGCGGAGCCCGAGATCGAGCGCATCGTGCGCACCGCGTTCGACCTGGCGCGCCTGCGGCGCAGGCAGGTGTGCTCGGTCGACAAGGCCAACGTGCTGGAGTCCTCACAGCTGTGGCGCGAGGTCGCCGAGCGCGTGGCGCGCGACTACGCCGACGTGAAACTCTCGCACCTGTACGTGGACAACGCCGCCATGCAGCTGGTACGCGCGCCGAAGCAGTTCGACGTCATCGTCACCGGCAACATCTTCGGCGACATCCTGTCGGATATCGCCGCCCAGCTGACCGGTTCGATCGGCATGCTGCCGTCCGCCTCGCTCGACGCCAACGGCCGCGGCCTGTACGAACCGGTGCACGGCAGCGCGCCCGACATCGCCGGCCGGGGCATCGCCAACCCCCTGGCCACGATCCTGTCGCTGGCCATGCTGCTGCGTTACAGCCTGAAACGCGCCGACCTGGCGGACCGCGTCGAAAGCGCCGTGAAGAAAACGCTTGCTTCCGGCCTGCGAACCAAAGATATTGCGCGGCCCGCGGAGCGGGCCGTGTCCACGGGTGAGATGGGCAATGCAGTGATCGAGAACCTATGAGCAAGACATTTGATGTTGCAGTGGTGGGAGCCACCGGGGCAGTCGGCGAGGAGATGCTGAAGGTGCTGTTCCAGCGCCGGTTTCCCTACGGCAAGGTCTACGCCGTGGCCAGCAGCCGTTCGGCCGGCGAGTTCGTGGATTTCGGTGACACCGAATTGCAGGTGGAGGACCTGGAGAAGTTCGACTTCTCCAAGGTGAAGATCGGGTTGTTCTCGCCGGGCGCCGAGGTCTCCCGGGTCTACGCGCCGAAGGCCGCGGCGGCCGGCTGCATCGTCATCGACAACACCAGCCAGTTCCGTTACGACAAGGACATCCCGCTGGTCGTGCCCGAGGTCAATCCGCAGGCCATCGCCCAGTACAAGAACCGCGGCATCATCGCCAACCCGAACTGCTCGACCATCCAGATGCTGGTCGCGCTGAAGCCCATTCATGATGCGGTTGGCATCGAGCGCATCAATGTCGCCACCTACCAGTCCGTCTCCGGCACCGGCAAGCCGGCCATCGACGAGCTCGTCCAGCAGAGCGGGGCGGCCCTCAACGGCCTTCCGATCGAGCACAAGGTCTACCCCAAGCAGATCGCCTTCAACGTGCTGCCGCACATCGACGTCTTCATGGACAACGGCTACACCAAGGAAGAGATGAAGATGGTGTGGGAGACCCAGAAGATCCTGGGCGACGAGTCCATCAAGGTGAACGCGACGGCCGCCCGGGTGCCCGTCTTCTACGGCCATTCAGAAGCCGTGCACATCGAGACCCGCCAGAAGATCACCGCCAGCCAGGCCCGCGAACTGCTGCGCAAGGCCCCGGGGGTCCAGGTGCTGGACGAGCGCCGCGACGGGGGCTATCCAACCGCCGTCACCGAGGCCGCCCACGAAGATGCGGTGTTCGTCGGCCGCATCCGCGAGGACATTTCCCACCCGCGCGGCTTGAACCTCTGGGTCGTGGCCGATAATGTGCGCAAAGGTGCGGCGCTCAACAGCATTCAGATCGCAGAAGTCCTGGTCAGGGAGTACCTGTAGCCCCCTTCCTCCCCCCGTTGACTCGGGGACAGGTTTCCTTGATTATTAAGGGGGTTACAACAACAAAATGATGTATTACTCTCAGATGGGGGCGTAGGGGCAGGAGTGGGAGACAGAATGTCGAAGAGGCTGGCGGGGTTGGTGGGGTGTGCCTTCCTGGGCTGGGCCGGCTTCGCGCAGGCACTGGGCCTGGGGGAAATCGAGTCCCGCTCGCGCCTGAACCAGCAAGTCTCGGCGACGATTCCCATCTTGTCGGCGACCGGCGTCGAACTCGACAGCCTGACCGTCGAACTCGCCGGCAACGAGGAATTCGAGCGCGCCGGCATGGAGCGCGCGGAGTTTCTCTCCTCGCTGCGCTTCAAGGTCGAGAACGACTCGATCCGCGTCAGCAGCAAGACCATCGCCCGCGAGCCCTTCGTCAGCTTCCTGCTGGACGTGAAGTGGAGCGGTGGCCGCCTGCTGCGCGAATACACACTGCTGCTCGATCCGCCGCTGCTGGCCCGCGGCACCGGCATCTCGCAACCCGCTGCGGCGCCGACCGAAATGCCCGCGCCGACCGCGCCTCCGGACCAACCGCCGCCGCAGGATGAGTTCGTCGCCGCGACCGAGCCGCCGGCCGGCGGAACTGCGCCAGACCAGCCGGCACCACCCCCGGCCGGTGAGCCGGCGCCGGATCAAGGCGGCCGCTATGGGCCGGTCGCCCCGCAGGAGACCCTGTGGAGCATTGCTTACAAGCTGCGCCCGGACGCCGCGACCATCACGATGGACCAGATGCAGGTCGCGATCTTCAACGCCAACCCGAAAGCGTTCCACGGCGGCACGATCCGCGGCCTGATGAAAGGGTCGATGCTGCGGATCCCGAGCGCCGATGAAATCCGCGCCGTCGATGCGGCCTCGGCCAAGGCGCTCGTCGCCCAGGCACGCGACAGCGGCATGGTGGCCTCCGCGCCCCCGCCGGTAGAGCCGGCTGCAGCGCCGCCCGCCGAGGCGGCCCCGCCGCCGCCGGCCCCCGAGCCGGCGTCGAGCACGACCGCCGAAACCACCCCGCCGCCTCCGACCCCGGAGGCGGTGCCGCCATCGGAAGCCGCACCCAGCGGTGCGCCGCCGCCGTCCGATGCCGCGGCTGCGCCGCCGCCGGCTGAAACCACTCCTGCGCCGGCTCCCGAGCCGGCCCCGGTCGAGACCACTCCTGCGCCGGCACCCAAGCCGGCAGCGGCCAAGGGCCAGGGCGGCATCAGCGAAATCCTGAGCGGCCTGGTCGACAACGCCAAGACCGCGTTCGAGAACCCGATGGTGCGGTACGGCCTGGCCGGTCTGGTCGGCCTCATCGTGCTGCTGCTGCTGGGCCGCACCGTCATGAACAGGGTTGCGCAGGCGCGCTACAACCGCGCCAGCAAGCAGGTCGAGCATGCGCGCACGGGTGGCGCCGCTCCTTCAGTTGGCAACGAGGACGTGACGCAGGTCGCCGATCAGGGGGCGCCGTCGATGCAGACCGCGCTCGACTCTTCGGATGCGCCGACCGTCGTCACCGGCGCGCCGCTCGCGGCAACCCAGGCGATGGGCGCCGACACCATGCAGCAGACGATGCAGCAGACACAGGTGCAGGAGCCGCCGCAGGCGGGAACCGGCGGGCGCGCCGTGGACTTCGACGTCACCAGCAACTTCGCCAGCGAGACGGTGCAGATCAACCTCGATGCCGGCGATCCACTGTCGGAGGCGGAGTTCCACCGCGCCTACGGCCTCTACGACGAGGCCGCGCTGATGCTCAAGCAAGCGCTGCAGAAGGACCCGAATCGCACCGACGCCAAGGTCAAGCTGGCGGAAATCTATTTCGAGGCCGGCAAGGCCAACGAGTTCGTCGAAGTGGCCAAGGAGCTCAAGGGCCAGCTGCCAGCGGACAAGTGGCAGCCGATCGCGTTGCTCGGCTCGCAGATTGCGCCGAGCGACCCGCTGTTCGCGGGCGCGGGCGCCTCAGCCGGCGGGATGGTGGACCTGTCGTTCGACGAGCCTGCTGCGGCCGCGCCGGCGGCAGCTCCGGCCGCCGCACCGGCTCCGGCCGGCGATTCACTGGAATTCGATTTGGGCAGCCTGTCGCTCGACACCGGCGCCGCAGCGGCGCCCGCTGCTGCCGCACCGGCTGCGCCTGCGGCCTCGGCCGAGCCCAGCATCGAGTTCGACCTGGGTGGCCTGTCGATGGAAACGCCTGCGGCTGCTCCGGCGGCCGAACCTGCTGCTGCCGCGCCCGAGGCCAGCGCCGACATGAGCCTGGACCTGGGCAGCTTCGACCTCAGCGCCGGCGCCGAGCCCGCGGCCGTTCCGGCTGGCGGCGAAGTGGTGGAATTGGGCACCGAAGCGGTCGAGGAAGCCTCCGCTTCGGGGGACGAGGCTGGCACCAAGCTCGACCTGGCGCGCGCCTACCTCGACATGGGCGACTCCGACATGGCCAAGAGCCTGCTGAACGAAGTTTCCCAGCAGGGCAACGACGCGCAGAAGAAGGAAGCAGAGGAACTGCTGAAGCGCGCCTCCGCCTGAGGCGCACCCGGACGGGCTGACCATGGCGCGCTGGGCCGCGGGCGTTGAATATCTCGGCACCCGGTATTCCGGATGGCAGTGGCAGAACCACGCGCCCAGCATCCAGCAGGAAGTGGAGCGCGTGCTTTCCGCGGTCGGCAACCATCCCATCAAGGTCACTGCGGCCGGCCGTACCGACGCCGCGGTGCACGCCCTGAATCAGGTCATCCATTTCGACTCCGACGCGCCGCGGCCGCCGCATGCGTGGCTGTTCGGGGCCAACTCCCAGTTGCCGCGCGATATCAGCCTGCGCTGGGTGCAGCCGGTCGATGCCGAGTTCCACGCCCGCTACGGCGCCGTCGCCCGCAGCTACCGCTACGTGATGTGGAGCAGTCGCGCGCGCTCGGCGCTGCTTGACGGCCGCGTGTGCTGGCTGATCGAGCCGCTCGACGCCGTCGCGATGCACCGCGCCGCGCAAGCCCTGGCGGGCGAACATGACTTCTCGGCCTTCCGCGACGCCGACTGCCAGTCCAAGTCGCCCGTGCGCAACCTGTACAGCCTGTCCGTGCGCAAGCACGGCGAGTTCACCGTGCTGGACGTCAGGGGCAACGCCTTCCTGCACCACATGGTGCGCAACATCGCCGGCGTGCTGATGGCGATCGGGCAGCACAAGCAGCCCGAAAGCTGGGCGCAGGCCGTCCTGGAGTCCCGCAGCCGCGCCAAGGGTGGCGTCACGGCGGAGCCCGGCGGCTTGTGCTTCCTCGGGCCCGAGTACCCGGCACGCTTTGCGCTGCCGCCGGCGCCACCGGTCTGGTTCCCGGGGCTGTGACGATGCGTACGCGGGTGAAGTTCTGCGGCATGACCCGGCCGGCCGACGTCGATGCCGCCGTCGCGCTCGGCGTGGATGCCATCGGGCTGGTGCTGGCTCCCGGCAGCCCGCGCTTTCTTCACCTGCGGGAGGCCGTTATCATCCGCCGCCGCCTGCCGCCGTTGGTGCAGGCGGTGGCGCTGTTTCGCAACGCATCGGCCGACGAGGTGCGGCGCGCGATCGAGGAACTGCAGCCGGACCTGCTGCAGTTCCACGGCGAGGAGAGCCCGGAGCATTGCGCGAGTTTCGGCCGGCCTTACCTGCGTGCCGTGCCGATGAAGCACGGCGCGGATCTTGCGGACTGGGAGCGGCGCTTCGCCGGCGCCACGGCGCTGCTGCTCGATGCGCACGGCACGGGCGAGGCGGGCGGGCAGGGCCGGCCGTTCGACTGGGGCGCGATCCACGCCCGCCGGGCGTACGTGCTGGCGGGCGGGCTGACGCCGGCCAACGTCGGCGCCGCGGTGCGCGCGGTGCGGCCGTACGCGGTGGATGTGTCGTCCGGTGTCGAGCAGTCGCCGGGAGTGAAGGACGAGTCGAAGATGCGGCGGTTCATCGAGGAAGTGCGCGAGGCAGATGAAGCCTGATTACGCGGGACCGGACGAGCGCGGCCATTTCGGGCCGTACGGCGGACGCTTCGTGGCCGAAACGCTGATGGAGCCGCTGCGTCGCCTCGAGGAAGCCTACAACCGCCTGAAGCGCGACCCGGCCTTCCAGGCCGAGCTCGACCGCGACCTCAAGCATTACGTCGGGCGGCCCTCGCCGCTGTATCCGGCCGAGCGCCTCACGAAAAAGTGGGGCGGTGCGCAGATCCTGCTCAAGCGCGAGGACCTGAACCACACCGGCGCGCACAAGATCAACAACACCGTCGGCCAGGCGCTGCTGGCCCGGCACCTCGGCAAGACGCGCATCATCGCGGAGACCGGCGCGGGGCAGCACGGCGTGGCCACCGCGACCATCGCGGCGCGCCTGGGCATCAAATGCGTGGTCTACATGGGCGCCGAAGACATCGAGCGCCAGTCGCCGAATGTTTTCCGCATGAAGCTGCTTGGCGCCGAGGTGGTTCCGGTGACCAGCGGCACCAGGACGCTGAAGGACGCACTGAACGAGGCGCTGCGCGACTGGGTCACCAACGTCGACGACACGTTCTACATCATCGGCACGGTCGCCGGCCCGCATCCATACCCGATGCTGGTGCGCGATTTCAACGCCGTGGTCGGCCGCGAGGTGCTCGGACAGTCGCGCGAGCTGATCGGGCGCCTGCCGGAGGCGCTGGTGGCCTGCGTCGGCGGCGGCTCCAACGCGATGGGGCTGTTCTATCCGTTCCTCGAGCACGAGGCGGTGAAGATGTTCGGCGTCGAGGCCGGCGGCAAGGGCCTCAAGAGCGGCCAGCACGCCGCGCCCCTTTCGGCGGGACGCCCGGGCGTGCTGCACGGCAACCGCACCTACGTGATGGCCGACAAGCACGGCCAGATCCTCGGCACCCACTCGATCTCCGCGGGGCTCGACTATCCCGGCGTCGGCCCCGAGCACGCCTGGCTCAAGGACCTCAAGCGCGTCGAGTATGTCGCCATCACCGACAAGGAGGCGCTGGCGGCGTTCCACGAGCTGACGCGCGTCGAGGGCATCATCCCGGCGCTCGAATCGGCGCACGCCGTCGCCTACGCCAAAAAGCTCGCGCCAAGGATGGCTCGCGGGCAGGCCATCGTCGTGAACCTGTCCGGGCGCGGCGACAAGGACATCTTCACGGTCGCGCGGCTCGAAGGCATCGAGCTCTGATGGGCCGCATCCAGGACACGTTCGCGCGGCTGCGCGCCGCGAAGCGGACGGGGCTGGTGCCGTACATCACGGCCGGCGACCCGCACCCACGCCACACCGTCGCGCTGATGCACGCGCTGGTCGACGGCGGCGCCGACGTCATCGAGCTCGGCGTGCCGTTCTCCGATCCGATGGCCGACGGCCCCGTGATCCAGCTCGCGTGCGAGCGTGCGCTGGCGCATGGCACCAGCCTGACGCAGGTGCTGAGGCTCGTCGCCCAGTTCCGCAAGCGGGATAAGGGCACTCCAGTCGTGCTCATGGGTTACCTGAATCCGATCGAAAGCATGGGCCTGCAGGACTTTGCCCGCCGGGCCAAGGCAGCGGGAGTGGACGGCGTGCTGGTGGTCGACCTCGCAGTCGAGGAAGCCCCGGAGTTCGCGCCGGCCCTGCGCGGCGCAGGCCTCGACTGCATTTTCCTGCTGGCACCGACCAGCCCGGTGGCGCGAATCCAGGCGATCGCCCGGGCCGGCAGCGGCTACCTTTATTACGTTTCGCTCAAGGGTGTGACCGGCGCAGCCAGGCTCGATGTGGCCGACGTCAGCCGCAAACTTGCCGAGATCCGCCGCCACACCCGCCTGCCGGTGGCCGTCGGCTTCGGCGTGCGCGACGCCCGGACCGCGGCGCAGGTCGGCGCGGTGGCCGACGCCGTGGTCGTGGGCAGCGCGCTGGTGGCCGAGATCGCCAAAAACGCCAAGCGGGCCAAGGTCTTGCCGAAGGTCCTCAGTGCTAAACTGCGGGCCATGCGCAAGGCACTCGACGCATGAGCTGGCTGGAGAAGCTGACCCCGTCGCAGGTCACGCTCGGTGGCGACAGGAAGAAGAACGTCCCCGAAGGGTTGTGGACCAAGTGCGAGGGCTGCAACTCGGTGCTGTACCGCGCTGAACTCGAGCGCACGCTCGAGGTGTGCCCCAAGTGCGGCCACCACTCGAGCATTTCCGCCCGCCAGCGCCTGGGCCACTTCCTGGATCCCGAGCCGCGCATCGAGATCGGCGCCGATCTGCAGGCGGCCGATCCGCTCAAGTTCAAGGACACCAAGAAATACCGCGACCGCCTCGTCGATGCGCAGAAGTCCACCGACGAGAAGGAAGCGATGGTGGTCATGCGCGGGCAGGTGATGGGCCTGCCGCTGGTCGCCGCCGCGTTCGAGTTCGGCTTCATCGGCGGCTCGATGGGCAGCGTGGTCGGCGAGAAATTCTCGATGGGCGTGCAGCGCTGCATCGACGACGGCACGCCGTTCGTGTGCTTCACCGCCAGCGGCGGCGCGCGCATGCAGGAGTCGCTGTTCTCGCTGCTGCAGATGGCCAAGACCAGCGCGGCGCTGGCCAAGCTCGGCGAGCGCGGCCTGCCGTACATCTCGGTGATGACGCATCCCACCATGGGCGGCGTTTCGGCCAGCCTGGCGATGCTGGGCGACATCCACATCGCCGAGCCCAAGGCCCAGATCGGGTTCTCCGGTCCGCGCGTGATCGAGCAGACCGTGCGGCAGAAGCTGCCCGAGGGCTTCCAGACCAGCGAGTTCCTGCTGGAGCACGGCGCCATCGACATGATCGTGGACCGCCGCGAGATGCGCGACCGCATCTTCTCGATCCTTGCGTTGCTGACGCATTTCACGCCGCCGGCCGCAAACAGCGTTGCGAAATAAGTTTGACGGCCGGCCTGCGGCCGGCCGCGGGGCTCCCTCCGCCGCAGCGCCGCTGGAGGACTGGCTGCGCTGGCAGGAAGCGTTGCACCCGCTGTCGATCGCGCTCGGGCTGGAGCGCGTGCGCGAAGTGGCGGCGCGGCTCGCGCTGCCGGCCACCGGGCCGCGCACCGTCACCGTGGCGGGCACCAACGGCAAGGGCTCGACCGCCGCGCTGCTGTCCGAGATCTACCTCGCCGCCGGCTACCGCACCGGCACCTACACCTCGCCGCACCTGCTGCGCTACAACGAACGCATCGCCATCAACGGCGAGGCCGCCCCGGACGCGGTGCTGACCGGCGCCTTCGCCGCGGTGGAGAAGTCCCGCGGCGCTACGCCCTTGACCTACTTCGAGTTCGGCACGCTGGCCGCGCTGTGGCTGTTTCGCGAGTCCGGGGTGCAGGTGCAGGTGCTGGAGGTCGGCCTGGGCGGCCGCCTCGACGCCGTGAACCTGGTGGACGCGGATTGTGCCGTCATCACCAGCATCGGGCTGGACCACGTCGAATACCTGGGCAAGGACCGCGACAGCATCGGCCGCGAAAAGGCCGGCGTGCTGCGCGCCGGCCGCCCGGCGGTCTGCTCGGATCCGCAGCCGCCGGCGTCGATCGGGGCCCACGCGCGGACGATCGGCGCGCCGCTGTGGAGCTACGGGCGCGATTTCCACGTGCAGCGCGCCGCCGATTTCTGGAACTGGCACGGCCCGGACACCCATTACAAGAAACTGCCGCCGCCGGCGCTGGCCGGCGACATCCAGTACGTCAACGCGGCCGGGGTGCTGGCGGCGGTGACGCGACTGCACCCGCAGTTGCCGGTGCCGGAAGCGGCGCTGCGCGCCGGGCTGGTGCGGCTGCGCCTGCGTGGACGCTTCGAGCGTCGCGGCAACGTCGTGCTCGACGTCGCCCACAACGTTGAAGCGGCGCGCGTGCTTGCCGACAATCTGCGCTCGCTCGCGCCAGGGCAGTGCAGGTTCGTGATCGGGATGCTGTCGGACAAGCCGGTGGAGGGGTTCGCCCAGGTGCTCGCGCCGCTGGCGGAGAGCCTCTACGCCGCCGGCCTGCCGCCGCCGCGGGGCATCGCCGGCGCCGAACTGGCGCGGCGCCTCGGCGGCTGCGGCGTGCCGGCCCGGGCTTTCGACGCGGTCGCGCCGGCCTTCGCCGCAGCGCGCGCGGACGCCCGCGGACGCCAGACCGTGGTGGCCTGCGGCTCCTTCCTGACGGTCGCCGCGGCCGCGGAGCAGCTCCATGGATGAGGCACTGCTGCGGCGCCTGCTGGGCGGGGCGGCGTTGCTGGCGCTGGCCTTCCTGGTGGCGTCGCTGCTGCCGGAGCCGCAATCCACGGGCCGCGGCGGCGGCACCGTGGTCTACGACCTGCGCACCGGAGCCGAGATCAGCGCGAGCGCGCGGCCGCCGGTCGAGAACGCGCCGGAGCTCAAGAGCGAGGACACGCTGGCGCAGCGCCCAGCCGAGCCGGAACCGAAGGTGGCGCCGCCGCCCGAGCGGCGGCCGGCGCTCAAGGTGGACGAGACACTGGGCCAGCCGGGCGGCTGGTTCATCCAGGTCGGCAGTTACTCGGACAAGGCCAACGCGCGCAAGGCCTTGCAGAAGCTGTACGGCATGGGGCTGGCGACGGAGATCCAGCAGGTCGCGGTGGTGAAGGCGCTCTGGTACCGCGTGCGCGTCGGGCCGTACCCGGCCGAAGGCGCCGCGCTGGCGGCGCTGGGGACGATCAAGCAGAACGGCTACACGGACGCGAAGCTGGTGCGCCCAGAACCCGCACCGAAGGGGAATTGATAGAATGCGGACCCACCGGTTCTGGGCGAACAACCGATGATCTGGGCAGACTGGGTCCTCCTCGCGGCACTGGTTGCTTCGATCCTCATTGGCGTGCTGCGCGGCTTCACGCGCGAAGTCCTCGGCCTCATCTCCTGGATCGTCGCCATCGGCGCCGCCCTGTTCCTGGCACCGAGCACGCTGGGCCTGCTCGAGCCGCACATCGCCACGCCCTCGCTGCGCATCGCCGCCTCGTACGCGCTGGTGTTCTTCGCCTTCCTCCTGATCGGGGCCATCGCCACCACCGTGGTCAGCACGCTGGTGCGCAAGAACGCTTCGCTGTCGGCCATCGACCGCATGGTCGGCGGCGGCTTCGGCCTGATCCGCGGCGTGCTGATCGGCGTGCTCGCGGTCTGGATGGTCGGCCTCACGCCGGCGCGCCAGGACCCCTGGTGGAAGCAGTCCGTGCTGATCCCGCCGCTGGAGTGGGTAGCGGACGGCTTCCGCTCGATCCTGCCGGAGAAGTGGGCGCGCTACGCGACGCCCGCCGCCGACGCAGCCGAAGCGGCCAAGGAAGGGCTCTGAGGCCATGTGCGGCATCGTCGGGCTGGTCACTCACACGCCGGTCAACCAGGAGTTGTACGACTCGTTGACCGTACTGCAGCACCGCGGCCAGGACGCCGCCGGCATCATCACCAGCGACGGCGACAAGCTGCACCTGCGCAAGGACAACGGCCTGGTGCGCGACGTGTTCCACGCCGACGAGCACATGGCGCGCCTGCGCGGGCACGTGGGCATCGGCCACGTGCGCTACCCGACGGCCGGCTGCGCGACGTCGGCCGAGGCGCAGCCGTTCTACACCAACACGCCGTTCGGCATCGCGCTGGCGCACAACGGCAACCTGACCAACGTCGAGGAGCTCAAGCGCGAGCTGTTCGTCGAGGACCGCCGGCACCTCAACACCGACTCCGACTCGGAAGTGCTGCTGAACGTGTTCGCGCACGAGCTGATGTTGCGCAACACGCTGCGGCTGACGCCCGAGGACGTGTTCGAGGCGGTGGCCATGGTGCACCGGCGCTGCCGCGGCGCCTACGCCTGCGTCGTCATCATCAACGGCTACGGCGTGCTCGGCTTCCGCGACCCGTTCGGCATCCGCCCGATCTGCTACGGCCGGCGCGACGGCCCCAAGGGGCCCGAGTGGATGATCGCCTCGGAGAGCGTGGCGCTGCAGGCGCTCGGCTTCGAGATGGTCGCCGACCTGCAGCCGGGCGAGGCGCTCTTCGTCTCGACCGACGGCAAGATCAGCTTGCGCCAGTGCGCGGCCAACCCGATCCACTCGCCGTGCATCTTCGAGTTCGTCTACCTGGCGCGCCCCGACTCGATCATCGACGACGTCTACGTCTACAAGGCCCGCTTGCGCATGGGCCAGGCGCTGGCGCGCAAGATCCAGCGTGAGTGGGGGCAGCACGACATCGACGTGGTGATCCCGATCCCGGACACCAGCCGCGTGGCCGGCGCGGAGATGGCGGCCAGCCTTGGCGTGCCGTACCGCGAGGCCTTCATCAAGAACCGCTACATCGGCCGCACCTTCATCATGCCGGGCCAGCAGCAGCGCAAGAAGTCGGTGCGCCAGAAGCTCAACCCGATCGACATCGAGTTCAAGGGCAAGAACGTGCTGCTGGTGGATGACTCCATCGTGCGCGGCACCACCAGCAAGGAAATCATCCAGATGGCGCGCGAGTCCGGGGCGAAGAAGGTCTACTTCGCCTCCGCCGCGCCGCCGGTGCGCTATCCCAACGTTTACGGCATCGACATGCCGACCTCGTCGGAGCTGGTGGCGCACGGCCGCACCGTCGAACAGCTGGAGAAGATGCTCGGCGCCGACCGCCTGATCTTCCAGGACCTGGCGGACCTCGAGGAAGCCGTACGCATCGGCAACCCCAAGCTCGAGCGCTTCGAGAACTCGGTGTTCACCGGCAAGTACGTGACCCAGGACATCGACGATGCCTACCTGAACCAGCTCGAGCTGTTCCGCTCCGACAAGGCCAAGGAAGCGCGCCGCAGCGCGAGCTCGACGGTCATCGACCTGCATAACGCGGCCAACCGCTAGCGGCCTCGCGCCGGCGCGCGAATGTCGGGATTCCTCCTCCTCGTCGGTTTCATCGCGGCGATCCTGTTCGTCTTCGCGCGCCTGTTCCGCAGCCGCGTGCAGCGGCGCATGGAGCAGGTGGAGATGCCGCCGGAACTGATGGCGGCCCTGCAGGCCAAGGCGGCGGCGCGCCAGCCGGCGGGCGCGGCGCCGGTGGCCTCCGCGGTTCGGGCCCCGGGCCCGCGGCCCGCGCACTTCATGCTGATCTACGAGGTCGCGCCGGACTACCTGCAGCGCCGCGCGCAGTTCCGCGACGAGCACCTGGCGCTGGCCTGGAAGGCGGCGGACGCCGGCGAGCTGGTGATGGGCGGTGCGCTCGACGAGCCGGTGGACCAGGCCCTGCTGCTGTTCAAGGGCTCGCGCGAGGCGGCGCTGCGCTTTGCCGCGGCCGATCCGTACGTGAGGCATGGCCTGGTCAAGAGCTTCAAGGTCAGGCAATGGCACACGGTGGCCGGCGCCGGCGCGGCGAACCCGCTGCGCCCGAAGTTGTGACGGTTGGCGCCCTCCAGTAAGCTTTGCCCGCGCCGATTTGGGACCCAGCTTGCGGGCGCGTAATAAATCCAGCTAAAACGGTCGCAAGACCCGTTTGGCGAAAGCTGACCGGGTCTTTTGCTTTTGAGGGTGGCATGACGAAAAAGAGGCAGTGGGGCGAGGCGACGCAGGGCATCCGCTCGGCGCAGTCGCGCACGGACAAGCGCGAGCACTCGCCGGCGATCTTTGCCACCTCGAGCTTCGTCTACGACTCGGCCGAGCAGGCCGCGGCGGTGTTCGCCGAGCAGGAGCCCGGCTACATCTACTCGCGCTTCACCAACCCGACGGTCGAGGCGTTCGAGCAGCGCCTGGCGCAGATGGAGGGCGCCGACGCCTGCGTCGCCACCGCCAGCGGCATGGCGGCCGAGATGGCGCTGCTGCTGACGCTGCTGAAGAGCGGCGACCACGTACTGGCGTCGCGCACGCTGTTCGGCAGCACCTTGTCGCTGTTCAACAACTATTTCGTGAAATTCGGTGTCACGTTCAGTTACGTCGACCCGTGCGACCTGGCGGCGTGGCGCGCGGCGCTGCGGCCGAACACCAAGCTGCTGTTCGCCGAGACGCCGACCAACCCGCTGTGCGAGATCGTGGATATCGCGGGTCTGGCAAAAATCGCACACGCCGCCGGCGCGCTGCTGTGCATCGACAACTGCTTCCTCACCCCGGCCCTGCAGAAGCCGCTCGAACTGGGCGCGGACCTCGTCATCCACTCGGCGACCAAGTACCTGGACGGGCAGGGCCGCTGCGTCGGCGGCGCCGTGCTCGGCGATGCGAAGCGGGTCGGCAAGGACGTCTTCGCCTTCATGCGCACGGCCGGCCCGTGCTTGTCGCCGTTCAACGCCTGGGTGTTCCTGAAAGGCCTGGAAACGCTGGCGCTGCGCATGAAAGCCCACGGCGCCAACGCGCTGACGCTGGCTCGCTGGCTGTCGAAACAGAAGGCGGTCGCGCGCGTCTATTTCCCGGGCCTGCCGGACCATCCGCAATACCGCCTGGCGAAGAAGCAACAGCGCGGTCACGGCGGCATCGTCTCGTTCGACCTGAAGGGTGGCAAGCGCGCTGCCTTCAAGCTGATCAACGCCACGAAGATGCTGTCGGTGACGGCCAACCTGGGCGATACGCGCACCACCATCACCCATCCCGCGACGACCACGCATCACCGCATCGGGCCCGAGGCACGCGCGCGTGCCGGCATCGGCGACGGGCTGGTGCGGATTGCGGTCGGGCTCGAGGACGTCGAGGACGTCATCGCCGACCTCGAGCCGGGACTGCGCTAGCGCAAGCGGTGCGCGGCCATCGACTCGTAGCAGGGCATCGCGGCATCGGCGACCCGCCGCAGGTCGGACGTCAGCGTGGCGGGATCGTGCGGCGTCGTTTCGAAGCCGGTCGATTGCTCGACCGCCGCGTACCACGCCGGCGCCCAGACCCCGTCCGTGGCGCGCCGCCCCGCGGGCCAACTGAGCATCGCATCGGTGTACTCGATTCCGAGACCCGCGCACAGGCGCGGCAGGACACGGCCCGGCTCTTCGAGGATGTCGGCGGCGTCCACGACCGGCGGCGCCACGCCGAGCCGATCGGCCTCCCGGTCGAACAGTTCGCGCTGCTGCACGATGCCGATATCGCCGAGGTTCACGCTCGCGCGCTTGCGCACGTACGAGGCGAGCACGGCGTCGGGGGACCGGATCAGGAACGCGCTGCGCACCCGGCTCAGCCAGCCGCGGTCGATCTCCGGCAGCATGTGGTGGGTCATGTGCTTCTGGTAGTAGAGCGGCTTGCCGCCCGGAACCGGGCCCAGCAGCGTCGCGACGACTTCGCGCCAGTCGTTCGGCTGCGACGCCAGCACTTCGGTCCTCATGGGATGGTCGATGCCGGTGCGGGCCAGGTAGGCCGCGTAAAAAGGCTCGTCGACCACGGCGGTGTCGGAGCGGGCGCCGAACGATCGCATCATCGCCGTGGAGATGTTGCGCGGCCCGGACCACATCGCGATCCGCACGGCCTCGACGCTCACGGCGGGCCTTGCGCTGCTTGCTGGTCCTTCAGCGCTTCATAGAGGGCCCGCAGGCGTGTCGTTACGGGGCCTGGCAAAGGTGTCGGGAGGGGGCGCCCGTCGATCTGCCGCACGGGCGTCAGGCCACCGAAGGTGCCGGTCACGAACGCTTCCTGCGCGGCAAGCGCGTCGGCGACCTTGAAGTCGCCCAGTTCCACGGGCAGCCCGTGGTCCCGGCACAGGCGGATGACGTTGCCGCGCGTCACGCCATTGAAGCAGTAGTCACCGCGCGAAGTCTTCACGACGCCGTCGCGCACGAAGAAGAAATTGGTGGCGTTGCAGCTCGAGACGAAGCCATGCGGATCGAGCATCAGCGCCTCGTCGGCGCCGGCTTCGATGGCCTGCAGCAGCGCGAGGATCAGGTTCAGGCGGCTGTGCGAGTTCAGGCGCATGTCGAACATGTCCACCGGCGTGCAGCGGATCGAGGCGGTGAACAGGCCCAGGCCGGTCGCGGCGAGGCGCGGGGCCGGCTGCTTGTATTCGGCGACGATGGCGATCGTGGGCGCGCCGAGCGCGTTGCGCGGGTCCTGGTTCGCCGCGGATTTTTCGCCGCGCGTCACCATGACGCGAACGTGCACGCCATCGCGCATCTGGTTGGCGTCGAGCGTGCGCTGGATCGCCTGCGCCAGGGCCGGCCGCTGCAGGCCGATGTCCAGCTTGATCCTGGCCGCGCCGGCAAACAGCCGCTCCAGGTGCTGGTCGAGGAAGAGCAGGGCGCCCTTGTGCACGCGCAGCCCCTCCCATACGCCGTCACCCGCGATGAAGCCGCCGTCGAAGAGGGAGACCGTGGCCCGCTCCCGCGGCACCAGCGCGCCATTCAGGTAGATGAGCGCGCCGGCGTTGCGCGGGTCGGGAACGAAGTCCTGGCTGCCGGCCATGGCCCGGCTCAGGCCAGCGCAACCCGGTGCGCGCCCGAGCCGTCCACGCGCAGCGCCTCGCACAGCCCGGGACGCCAGTCGGCCAGCACGATGCGCTGGCAGGCGCGGCCGTCGATGGCGTAGTCGTGCGTCGCCGGGCGGTGCGTGTGGCCATGGATCATGCGCGTCACGCCGTACGCGGCGAACGCCTGCCGGACGGCGGCATCGTTGACGTCCATGATGTCGGCCGGCTTGTACTGCTTGCCGGCGTCGCTGTGAGCCCGCACCCTGCCGGCGAAGCGCTCGCGCCAGCTGCGCGGCAGCGCGCCGTAGACGCCTTGCACCACTGCGCTGCGCGAGAAGCGGCGCCAGCGCTGGTAACCGGCATCGTCCGTGCACCAGAGATCGCCGTGCGAGATCAGCGTCGTTACGCCGCCCAGTTCTACCGTGACCGGGTCGGCCAGCACTTGCACGCCGGTGGCGGCGGCGAACTGCGGGCCGACCAGGAAATCGCGATTGCCGTGCTGGAAATAGACCGGCACGCCGGCCTTGGTCAGCGCGCGCAGGCAGGCGCGCTCGACGCCGTACTCCGCCAGCCCGGCGTCATCGCCGATCCACACCTCGAACAGGTCTCCGAGGATGTACAGCGCGGAGGCCGCTCGCGCCGGCCCCGCCAGGAAGCTGGCGAAGCGTTCGCGCAGCGGCGATGCCGCCGGCGGCAGGTGCAGGTCGGAGATGAGGAGCGTGTGACTCATGCGAGCAGATCCCTCGCTTGCGCTCGGGATGACGCGCGCGAAGCGCGCGTCACTTCTTCGCCGCCTCCTGCACCGTCACCGACTTGATGACGATGTTGGCGAGCGGAACGTCGCGGCCGAAGGGCGGCAGCGAGCCGGTCTGGGCGGCGGCGATCTTGTCCACCACGTCCATGCCCTCGGTGACCTTGCCGAACGCGCAGTAGCCCCAGCCGTCGGGCGACTGCGCGGCGTCGAGCCGGCCGTTGTCGGCGTGGTTGATGAAGAACTGGCTGGTGGCCGAGTGGGGCGCCGAAGTACGTGCCATGGCGATGGTGCCGCGCGCGTTCGAGGGACAGTTCCTGGCCTCGTTCTCGATCGGGGCGCGCGTGTCGCGCTGGCTCATCTTCTCGTCGTAACCGCCGCCCTGGATCATGAAGCCCTTGATGATGCGGTGGAACACCAGGCCGTTGTAGTGCCCGGCCTTGGCGTAGGCCACGAAATTGGCCACGGTCTTGGGTGCCTTGTCGGCGTAGAGCTCGAGCTTGATGGTGCCGAGCGAGGTTTCCAGGGTGACGTTCACGGGTTTTCCTTGGGCGGTGCAGGACAGGGCGAGCAGTAACAGGGTGCTGACGAGCTTCTTCATCAGGCGGCGGCCTCGATGTTGGCAGTGGAATCCATGGCGGCGAGCGCTGCTTCGATGACTTCGATGCCGGCGCCCGCGCGGTGCGCCTGCTCGGAAATCACGCGGCGGAAGGCCCGGCCACCCGGCCGGTTGCGGTACAGGCCGAGCAGGTGGCGGGTGATGTGGCCCAGCGGCGTGCCCTCGGCGAGCTCGCGTTCGACGTAGGGCAGCATGCGGCGCAGGATGGCCTCGCGCGTGGCGCCCGCGGGCGCATCGCCGAACAGCCGCTCGTCGGCCTCGGCCAGCAGCCAGGGATTCTCGTAGGCCTCGCGCCCGAGCATGACGCCGTCCACGTGGCGCAGGTGCTCCTGGCATTCGGCGAGCGTACGGATGCCGCCGTTGATGACGATGCGCAGCTGCGGGAACTCGCGCTTGAGCCGGTAGACCGTCGGGTACCGCAGCGGCGGGATCTCGCGATTCTCCTTCGGCGAAAGGCCCGACAGCCATGCCTTGCGGGCATGGACGACGAAGGTGCCGCAGCCCGCCGCGGCGACGGTCTCCACGAAGCGCTTCAGGAAGGGAAACTCCTCGGAATCATCGATGCCGATCCGGCACTTCACGGTAACCGGCAGGGCGCTCGCGGCCTTCATTGCGGCCACGCCCGCGGCTACCTGGGCCGGGTTGCCCATGAGGCAGGCGCCGAAGTTGGCCTCCTGGACCCGGTCCGACGGACAGCCGCAGTTCAGGTTGATCTCGTCGTAACCGGCTTTGGCGCCGAACTCGGCGCAGCGGGCCAGCGGTGCAGGCTCATTGCCGCCCAGCTGCAGGGCGACCGGGTGCTCGGACGGGTCGAAACGCAGGAACCGGGCGCGGT
>JANNLM010000319.1:0-2542 GCA_031396825.1 Gammaproteobacteria bacterium
AGCTGCTGTCCACCGCGGACACGGGCTACTTTTACACGACCACCAAGAACCGCAAGAACACGCCGGACAAGCTCGAGTTCAAGAAGTACGACCCGGTTGCGAGGAAGCACGTCCTGTTCAAGGAAGCCAAGATCAAGTGACCGCCGCGTAGCGGCGGTCATCCCCGCGAAGGCGGGGATCCAGTTTGGAAAAGGCCGCGGAAGCGGCCTTTTTTTGTTGCACCGCGTTGTCTTACTGTTGCGCCCGCAAAAATGAGCAAGACGACCCGCTCCACGCAATTGCCGAAAGCCGCGCTCGCCGCCGTCATCGACGCTGGCCGCCTGTTCCACGGCCGCGGCTGGGTGCCGGCGACCGCCGGCAACTTCTCCGTGCGCCTCGACGCGAAGAGCCTCGCGGTGACCACCTCCGGCAATCACAAGGGCGAGCTCGGCCCCGCCGATTTCATGCGCGTGGACCTGCAGGGCCGGGCGCTGGGCAAGGGCAAGTCCTCGGCCGAGACGCTGCTGCACTGCCAGCTGTACCGCCACGACAAAGCGATCGGCGCCGTGCTGCACACGCACTCGCCGGCGTCCACGGTTCTGTCACGTCGGCATGACAGCATCCGGTTCGAAGGCTACGAGCTGCTGAAGATCTTCGCGGGGATACAGACCCACGAGACCGTTGTCGAAGTGCCGGTGTTCGAGAACGACCAGGACATCGCGCGATTGGCTCGCGGGGTGGACGCCCACATGAAGACGGGACGGGCCGTACACGCCTATCTCATCCGCGGGCACGGGTTGTATGCTTGGGGCCGCACGGTGGACGAAGCGCGCCACCGCGTCGAGGCCCTGGAGTTTCTGTTCGAGTGCGAGTTGTCGGAACGCCTGCTGAAGGCCACGGAGAAAGACCATGAGTGAACTGCGCGTCTACAAGGACAACGATCCCGCCCGGCCCGAGAAGACCCTGCACTCGTACGAGTCCATGCGCGACACGCTGGCCGGGATCGGCGTCGAGTTCGAGCGCTGGACCGCGACCAAGCAGCTCGACGCGCAGGCCACCCAGGACGAGGTCATCGAGGCCTACCGGGCTTCGATCGACAAGCTGATGAAGAAGTACAACTTCAAGTCGGTGGACGTGATCAGCATCCAGGCCGACAACCCGAAGAAGGCGGAGATGCGGGACAAGTTCCTGCACGAGCACACCCACGACGACTTCGAGGTGCGCTTCTTCGTCGAGGGCCGCGGCCTGTTCAACATCCGCAAGAACGGCAAGGTCTACGCCATGCTGTGCGAGCGCGGCGACCTGCTGTCGGTGCCGGCCCACACCACGCACTGGTTCGACATGGGCCCCGAGCCCGTGCTCAAGGCGATCCGCCTGTTCGCGATCCCGGAAGGCTGGGTGGCCACGTTCACCGGCGACAAGATCGCCGATCGTTTCCCGCGGTTCGAGACTCCGCATTACAAGCTGGCGAAAGCCGCCTGAAGGCCGTCCTCACCGACATCGAGGGGACCACCTCCTCGATAGCCTTCGTGAACGAAGTGCTGTTTCCGTACGCGCGCGCGCACCTGCGCAAGTTCCTCGCCACGCGCGCCGGCGACTCGGCCGTGCGCCGCGAGCTGGCCGAGGTGTCGCACCTGGAGGGCCGCGAGCTGACGCCCGAGGCCGCCGCGACGGTGCTCGAGCAGTGGATGGCCGAGGACAGGAAGGCGACGCCGCTCAAGGCGCTGCAGGGCATGATCTGGCGCCAGGGCTACGAGGCGGGCGAGCTCAAGGGCCACGTCTACGACGACGCACCGGAGTTCCTGCGCCGCTGGCACGGGCGCGGGCTCAAGCTGTACGTGTACTCGTCCGGCTCGGTCGAGGCGCAGAAACTGATCTTCGGCCACACCGCCTTCGGCGACCTGACGTCGCTGTTCTCCGGCTATTTCGACACGCGCGTCGGCGGCAAGCGCGAGGCGCACTCCTACAAGTCGATTCTGCGCGACACCGCGTTGTCGGGGCCGGACATGCTGTTCCTGTCCGACGTCGGCGAAGAGCTGGACGCGGCGCGCGCGGCCGGCATGAAGACCTGCCAGCTGTTGCGGGACGACAAGACGAGGCCGGCGCCGGCGCATCCGCAGGCGCGCAGCTTCGCCGAGGTAAAAGGGGTCTGACCCCTTTTCTAAAACTGTGACTAGAGCTGCGTCACTTCGCTGTCGACGCCCACCAGGCGCTTGAGCGATGCGCTCATTGCCGCCGGGTCGCCCGTGGTCAGGAACTGGTGCGTCGGCGCGCGTTCCGGCGCCTTGAGGTTGTGCTGGTTCACCAGCCGGGCCACCTGCCGCGCCACTGCGGCCGAGGGCTCCAGGACCTGAACCCCGGGTCCGGCGACCTTGCGGATCAGCGGCAGCACGAACGGGTAATGCGTGCAGGCCAGCACGATGGTGTCGGCGCCGGCCTTGAGCATCGGCGCCAGCCATTCGCGCAGCAGCGCCTCGAGCTGCGGCGAATCGGTTTCCCCCGCCTCGATCATCTGCACCAGGCCCGGGCAGGGCTGGTTGACCAGGGTCAGGTTCGCCGCGAA
>JANNLM010000340.1:0-1560 GCA_031396825.1 Gammaproteobacteria bacterium
CAGGAACTCGCTGCCCATGCGGGTGGCGCCCAGCCCCGCCAGCACGACGAGTGCCGCGGCGGCGCCAACGACGGGCGCACGGTGCGTGAGCGCGAACCGCAGCGCCGGCTCGTATTTGCGCTTGACCCAGCGCACCAGCGCGTTCTCTTCCTCCGCGACGCGGCCCCGCACGAACAGCGCGACCGCCGCCGGCACGAAGGTCAGCGACAGGGCCAGCGCGGCCAGCAGCGCGACCACGACCGTGAAGGCCATCGGCCGGAACATCTTTCCCTCCACGCCGGTCAGCGTGAAAATCGGCAGGTTCACCAGCACCACGACGATGACGCTGACCACGCTGGACTTGGACACTTCGCGAGCGGCCTTGAACACCACGTCCAGCCGCTCCTGCAGATCCAGCGCGCGGTTGACCCGGTGCTGGGCTTCGCCGAGGCGCAGCAGGCAACTCTCGACGATGATCACCGCGCCGTCCACGATCAGGCCGAAGTCGAGCGCGCCCAGGCTCATCAGGTTGGCGCTGACGCCCTGCTCGACCATGCCGGTGATCGTGAGCAGCATCGACAACGGAATCACCAGCGCCGTGATCAGCGCGGCGCGCAGGTTGCCCAGGAGCGCCAGCAGCACGGCGATCACCAGCAAGGCGCCAATCGCGAGGTTTTCCTGGACGGTGACGATGGTCTTGTCGACCAGCTTGCTGCGGTCATACAGCGGGTTGACCTGCACGCCGGGCGGCAACGTTTTCTGGATCTCCTGCAGCTTCTCGCCGGTCGCCGCCGAGACGGAGCGGCTGTTTTCACCAATCAGCATGAACACGGTGCCCAGCACGACCTCCTGGCCATCCTGGGTCGCCGCGCCGGTGCGCAGCTCGGAGCCGAGCGCGATGTCCGCAACCTGCTTCAGCGGGATCGGCACGTCGTCGCGCTGCGCCACGACGATCGCCTCGATATCGGCGATGCCGGAGACCTGTCCCGGCACGCGGATCAGGTACTGCTCGCCGGAGCGCTCGATGTAGCCGGCGCCGACGTTGGCATTGTTCTTCGCCAGCGCCTCCATCACGTCGCGCAGCGTCAGGTCGTGCGCCAGCAGCTTCGCCGGATCGGGCGTGACGTGGAACTGCTTCTGGTAGCCGCCGACGGTGTTGACCTCGATCACGCCGGGCGTCTGGCGCAACTGCGGGCGGATCATCCAGTCGTGGATCGTGCGCAGGTCGGTGGGCGTGTGCCCCGAGCCCGGCGCGGCATTGACCGTGTACATGAAGATCTCGCCCAGGCCGGTGGCGATCGGCCCCATGGCGGGCTCGATGCCCTCCGGCAGCTGGCTGCGGGCCTCGCCGAGCCGCTCGTTGACGAGCTGGCGCGCGAAGTAGATGTCGGTGCCGTCTTCGAACACGGCGGTCACCTGTGACAGCCCGTAGCGCGACACCGAGCGCGTGTACGCCAGGCGTGGCAGACCCGCGAGCGCCGTTTCCACCGGGAAGGTCACGCGCTGCTCGGCCTCCAGCGGCGAGTAGCCCGGCGCCTCGGCGTTGATCTGCACCTGCACGTTGGTAATGTCCGGCACCGC
>JANNLM010000358.1:0-4617 GCA_031396825.1 Gammaproteobacteria bacterium
GGAAATGCTGATACCTGCGTTGTTCACCAAAATGTCCACGCCGCCGAAAACGAGGCAAGCCCCCGCGCGCAATCCAGCATCACCACCACCGCGCTTGGCTCGACCCCCTTCGCCGGCAGCGCCGAACAGTCCACCGCCGCGGCGATGATGAGTGCCAACCAGAGCGCGGACGCGGTGTACCGTTACCTCGCGCCGTTCGAGAACCGGTACGCCGGCGACGTGGATTTCGACTACCTGCTCGGCACCGCGGCCTACGATTCGGGCCGCTACAGCCAGGCCATCTTCGTGCTGCAGCGCGCCGTGGCGATGCGCCCGGGCTTCGCCGGCGCGCGCATGGAGCTGGCGCGCGCCTACTACGCGCAGGGCGACAACGAGTCGGCGCGGCGCGAGTTCGCGATCCTCGACAAGGACAATCCGCCGCCGGAAGCGCGGCGCGTGATCGCCGAATACCTGGACGCCATCGACCGGCGCGCGTCGGTGTACGAGTCGCAGCTCGCCGGCTACGCCGAGCTCGCCACCGGTTACGACAGCAATGCCAACGGCGCGCCGGACATCCAGGATTTCATCGGCTTCCAGCTCGACAGCCGCAACCAGGCCACCGCCTCGAGCTACTACAACCTCGGCGCCGGAGGCCTGGTGTCGTATCCATTCGCGCCGGGCTGGCGCCTGCTCGGCACCGGCAGCGCCGGTTATCGCAGCAACCCGGACGCCACGTTCGTGGACTCGCAGGTGCTGCGGCTGGGCGGCGCGGTCGAGTGGCGGCCGGGCACGTACGAGTTCAGCCTGCAGCCGAACTTCGCGATGACGATGCTCGACGGCGAGGACAACAGCCAGGTCGTCGGCGTGAATCTGGCCGGCACGCGCCACTTCGAGCAGGCGCGCGTGTCGCTGAGCCTGCGCAGCAGCCAGTCGCGCTACGCCGACGGGCTCGAGGTGCTCGACGTGGACACGCTGGCGTACGGCATCGCCGCCCAGTACACGACGCGCGCGATGCCGCGCGTGCAGTACGTCGGCGCAATCACGCTCGGCAGCGATGATGCCGTCCAGGCAGGCTCCCCGCAGGGGCGCGACGTGACCGGCCTGCGCGCCGGCGCCGCCGTGGATTTCGGCGGCGGCCACGCGCTGCTGGTTGCCGTCTCGACGCTGACGGCGGATTACGATGGCGCGTTCTTCGGCAGCAAGCGCAGCGACGACCAGCTCGGCGGCACCCTTGGCTACGAGTGGGGTGGCTGGCGTGCGCTGGGCTGGACCGTGCGCGGCCAGCTCAACTACGTGGACAACTCGTCGTCGGTCGCGCTGTACGACTACAACCGCATCGATGCCGGACTGTCGGTCCGCAGGGAGTTCAGATGAAGCAGCTGCGCGCGATGCTCGGGCTGGTTGCATTGCTGGGCCCGCTGGCGGCGCAGGCCGCGGCCGGCCAGGTGCTGTTTGCGCTCGGTCGCGTCGAGATCCAGCGCGGCGGGCAGGCCTTCATTGCCCAGCGCGGCACAACGGTCGAGGTTGGCGACACCATCACCACGGGGCCGACCGGGATGACGCAGGTGCGGCTCAAGGACGGCGCGTTGCTGTCGCTGCGCCACGGCTCGGCCATGGTCGTGCAGGAATTCCGCATGCCGGAGACGCCGGCGGCAGGTGCCGCTCCGGCCGTCACGGCCGGGCCGGCGGCCACCACCGCGGCCGGGCGCAGCGTGCTGCGCCTGCTGCGCGGCGCGTTCCGCACCGTCACCGGATTGATCGGCAAGGGCGCCAATGACGCCTACAGCGTGGTGACCCCGGTTGCGACCATCGGTATCCGCGGCACTGACTACAGCGCGGCGTACTGCAGCGGCGACTGCGGCGCCACGCCCGACGGGCTCTATGTCGGCGTGTCCAACGGCGAAATCGAGCTGATCAACGACGGCGGCGCGCTGGTGCTCGCCAACGACCAGTACGGCTACGTCAAGGACACGGCGACTCCGCCGGACGAGACGCTGGTGCCGCCCGAAGTGCTGGAGGCCCCGATCGCGCCCAGCGGCGAGGACGAGGAGAGCGAAGAGTCGCGGGAGGCCGACACCGCTGCCACCGAGGAAGGCGCTTCGCCCGATGGCGGCTTCACCGAGCAGACGCGCAGCGACGCGCCGGCCGACACCGGCAGTACGCAGCCCGAGGGTGACTACGAGTTGCGGCCGGGCCGGGCTGGCAGCTACGCCTTCGTGCACCAGGCTTTCAAGGAATCCAGCGACAACGGCGTTTACACCGATGACAGCGGGGCGCTGAACGGCTTCCTGAGCGACCAGTTCGTCAGCATCGGCACGGCAAGCAACGTCAACCAGGGCGCGGACGCCAGCTTCGGCACCGGCCTGCGCTGGGGCCGCTGGACCGGCGGCGAGGCCAGCGTCGGCGGCAGTCCGCTCGACCTGAGCGCGCAGAGCCTGCACTGGATCTATGCCGCATCGCCCGCAGCGGTCGTGCTGCGCACCACGGGGAGCGCCAACTACACCCTGATCGGGGAAACCAGTCCGACCGACGGCGCCGGTAACGAGGGCACTCTCGGTGCCGCCACGCTGGAGGCCGATTTCGTCAACCAGACCGTGTCCAGCTCGTTGAACATCGCCATCAACAGCCAGGTCTGGGTCGCGACCGGCGAGGGCAGCATTGCGAGTGGCTCGCCCCTGTTCTCCGGCGACTATGCGGCGTCGACGAACTGCCCGACCTGTGGCGTCACCATCAACGACGCGGTCGGCACCCCGATCGACACCGGCATCGGCGCCTTCAGCGGCTTCTTCACCAGCGGCGCCATCGGCGCCGGCCTGAGCTTCCATCTCGACAGCAGCACGACGACCGTATCCGGCGTCGCCGCTTTCGTCGCGCAGGGCGGAGCGCCGTAACGTGAGCGCTCGCCGCGGCCTGACGCTGCTGCTGGTCGCCGCGCTGGCCGGCTGCGGGCAGGAGGCGCCGCCAACGGCGCCGGAGAAGGGCCACGTCGTCCGGGGTGCGGTCAGCAAGGGTCCGCTGCAAGGCGCGACCGTCAATTTCTTCGCGGTGGACGTCGCCGGCAATGCGACCGGCGGCCCGCTGGTGAGCCCGGTGACCACCGATGCGAGCGGCGCGTTCACGGTCACCGGCTTGCCGACGACGATCCCGATCCTGGTCGAGACCAGCTTCGGCAGTTACATCGACGAATCCGACCCGGAGACCAACCCGGCGTTGAAGCGGCGGATCACGTTTGGCGGCACCGACAAGCTCGCGGCCGTGCTGCCGCCCGGCGCCACCGCGCTTGCCATCACGCCTTACTCGATGGCGGTCTACAAGAAGGCGTTCATCCAGGCCGCCGGCAGCAACTTCGCCAATGTCTACGCCGCCGTGCGCGCACAGGCGACCTCGGCTTTCGGCTTCGATCCGGTGCTGACCGTTCCGGCCGATCCCACCACCGGCGTGGGCGGCTCGCGGCCCTACGCCATCCTGCTCGGCGCCGCGGCGCTGACCATCAACCAGATCGCCGTGACCGGCACGCCGGAGCACCTCCCGGCCTACGCCGACGTGCTCGCGTTCGTGAACGACTTCGCCGATGGCCGGCTCACCGCCGCGCCGCTGGCGCTGATGATCAGGCGCTTCCGCAACAACAACATCGGCGTGTACGGCAACGCCGAAGAACTGCCGGCGGTGAACGAGACGGCCTTCTCGCAGCCGGCCGTGGTGCCGAACGCGGCGCCGACCATCAGCGCGATCGCCGACCAGTCGATCAGTGAGGAGGGGAATACCGGCGTGCTGAGCTTCACCATCGGCGACGCCGAGGACGCGGCTACCGCACTCGTGGTCACGCGTGCGTCGACCAACACCACGCTGGCGCCGCTCGCCAACATCGTGCTCGGCGGCACCGGCGCGACCCGCTCCGTCACGGTCACGCCGGTGGCGAACGGCGTCGGCACGGCGACGATCACGATCACGGTCACCGATACCGATGGCAGCGCGGCATCGGAGGCTTTCCTGCTGACGGTCAACAACGTCAACGACGCCCCGGTCGCGACCGGCGACTCGATCACGGTCGGCGAGGGCGGCACGGCCACCACGCTGGCCAGCGGCGCAACCAGCGTGCTGGCCAACGACACGGACCTCGAGAGCAATGCCCTGACTGCGGTGCTGGTGGCGGGCCCGACGAACGCGACGGCTGGCTTTACGCTCAATGCCAACGGCACGTTCTCCTACACGCACAACGGGACCGAAACGACGTCCGACAGCTTCACCTACAAGGCCAACGACGGACTCGACTCCAACACCGTCGCCGTGACGATCACCATCACGCCGGCCAACGATCCGCCGACCATCAGCGACTTCCCGAACGGCAGCATCAACGAGGACACCAATACCGGCACGATCGCCTACACCATCGGCGACGCCGAAACCGCGGCAGCGTCGCTGGGCTTCGCCGGGACCTCCGGCAACCAGACGCTGGTACCCAACGCCAACATCGTTCCGGGCGGCAGCGGCGCCAGCCGCAACGTGACGATCACCCCCGTGGTGAACGGCTACGGCAGCGCGCTGATCACAATGACGGTGACCGACGCGGGCAGCCTGACCGCGGTCGACACCTTCACGCTGACGGTGGACCCGATCAGCGATGCGCCCGAGTCGCAG
>JANNLM010000017.1:0-3366 GCA_031396825.1 Gammaproteobacteria bacterium
GATGGTCGACGTCGTCTCGAACGAGAAGGGCGTCGAGAAGGAAATCATCTTCCAGGCGCTGGAAGCCGCGCTCGCGTCCGCCACCAAGAAGAAGCACAGCGAGGAATACGACGTGCGCGTCGCCATCGAGCGCGCCACCGGGGAATACGAGACCTTCCGCCGCTGGACCGTGCTGGCCGACGGCGACGAGACCTTCGAGTCGCCCGAGCGCCACGTCTACCTGGCCGACGCGCTGAAGGACAACGCCGAGGCCAAGGCCGGCGACGTCACCGAAACCAAGCTCGAGAACGTCGAGTTTGGCCGCATCAGCGCGCAGGCCGCCAAGCAGGTCATCGTGCAGAAAGTGCGCGAGGCCGAGCGTGCGCAGATCGTCGAGGCCTACAAGAACCGCGTTGGCGAGCTGCTGACCGGTCTGGTCAAGCGCCTCGAGCGCGGCGCCGTCATCGTCGACCTCGGCGGCACCGCCGAGGCCATCGTGCCGCGCGAGCACCTGATTCCGCGCGAACCGCTGCGTCCGGGCGATCGCGTGCGCGGCTACCTGTACGAGGTTCGCTCCGAGATCCGCGGCCCGCAGCTGTTCCTGACCCGCACCTCGCCGAAGTACCTGGTCGAGCTGTTCAAGCTCGAGGTACCGGAGATCGCGCAGGGCCTGATCGAGCTCAAGGGCGCCGCCCGCGACCCGGGGCTGCGCGCCAAGGTTGCCGTGAAGGCCAAGGACAAGCGCATTGACCCGGTCGGTGCCTGCGTCGGCATGCGCGGCTCGCGCGTGCAGAGCGTCAGCAACGAGCTGGCCGGCGAGCGCATCGACATCGTGCCATGGGACGAGAATCCCGCGCAGTTCGTCATCAACGCCATGGCGCCGGCGGAAGTCGAGTCGATCGTGGTGGACGAGGAAGCCCACTCGATGGCCATCGCGGTCGCCGAGGACAAGCTGGCCCAGGCCATCGGCCGCGGCGGCCAGAACGTGCGTCTGGCCTCGGAGCTGACCGGCTGGGTGCTCAACGTCATGACCGCTGCCGACGCCCAGGCGCGCCAGCAGCAGGAGAGCGAGGGCACGCTCAAGGTCTTCATGGACCAGCTCGGCGTGGACGAGGACGTCGCCACCGTGCTGGTGGAAGAAGGCTTCAGCACGCTGGAAGAGGTCGCCTACGTTCCGGCGCAGGAGCTGATGCAGATCGAGGGCTTCGACGAGGAGATCGTCGAGGAACTGCGCAACCGCGCGCGCGACGTGCTGTTGACCAAGGCGATTGCCAAGGCCGAGCACGCCGGCGACGTCAAGCCGGCCGAAGACCTCATGGCCGTCGAGGGCATGGACCAGGACCTCGCCCAGAAGCTCGCCGAGAAGGGCGTGCTCACGCGCGACGACCTGGCCGACCTCGCCACCGACGAGCTGCTCGAGAAAGTGACGATGGACGAGCCGAAGGCTGCCGCGCTGATCAAGGCCGCGCGCGCCCACTGGTTCGCCCAGGCCTGAGCCCGGAAAAAACAACACCCATGAGCACGACCGTCCACGAATTTGCCACCGAACTGAAGATCCCGGTCGACCTGCTGCTGACGCAGCTGAAGCAGGCCGGCGTCACCGCGGACAGCGAGAAATCGCCGGTCACGGCGGCTGACAAGGCCGCGCTGCTCGCGCACCTGGGCAATGCGGGCACAACGACGGCGGGCGGCAGCGAGCCGCGCCGCATCACGCTCAAGCGCAAGGAAACCACCGAACTGCGGCTGGGCGGCGGGCGCGGGGCACCGGCCAAGACGGTCAGCATCGAGGTCCGCAAGCGCCGCACCTACGTCAAGCGCGGCGTCGAGGGCGAGGAGTCGCCCGCCGACGCGGCCGCCGCCGCCAAGGAGCAGGCCGAGCACGAGGCTGCGGCGCGTGCCGCCGCCGAGGCCGAGGCCCGCAAGCAGCAGGAAGAAGCCGGCCGCAAGCTGCGCGAGGAAGAGGAAGCGCGGCGCAAGGCGGAAGAAGATCTGCGCAAGGCGACGGCGGACATCGCGCGCGCGGGTGTCGACGTGCACGCCCGTACCGAGGGCGAGGCAGCGCGCAAGCGCGCCGAGGAGAACCTGCGCCGCTCCGCCGAGCTCAAGCACACCCCGCCGACCACGGTGATCCGCCGCAACGAGCGCGAGGGCATCCAGCGCGCCACGCCGCACACGGCGCCTGGCAAGTCGCTGCATCGCCCGCGGGGCGCTGCCCGCAGCGTCGGCCGCAAGAGCGCCGCTCCGGTGCAGATCGATACGCAGCACGCGTTCCAGCAGCCGACCGCGCCGGTGGTGCGCGAAGTCGAAGTGCCCGAGTTCATCACGGTCGGCGAGCTTGCCAACCGCATGGCGGTCAAGGCGACCGAAGTCATCAAGGTGCTGATGGGGCTGGGCGTCATGGCCACCATCAACCAGTCCATCGACCAGGACACCGCGACGCTGGCGGTGCAGGAGATGGGCCACACGGTGAAGACCACCAAGGCCAGCGACGTCGAGGACAACCTCCTCATCGCTGCGGCCGGCGAGAAGGTGGACGTCGCCACGCAGCCGCGCGCGCCCATCGTGACCGTCATGGGCCACGTCGACCACGGCAAGACCTCGCTGCTCGACTACATCCGCAAGACCCGCGTCGCCGCCGGCGAAGCCGGTGGCATCACGCAGCACATCGGCGCGTACAACGTGAAGACGTCCAAGGGCACCGTCACGTTCCTCGACACGCCGGGCCACGCCGCCTTCACGCGCATGCGCCAGCGCGGCGCGAAAGTGACCGACATCGTCATCCTGGTGGTCGCCGGCGATGACGGCGTCATGCCGCAGACGCGCGAGGCCGTGCAGCACGCCAGGGCCGCCAAGGTGCCGATGGTGGTGGCCGTCACCAAGATGGACAAGCCGCAGTCGGACCTCGATCGGGTCAAGACCGGCATGAGCAAGGAAGAAGTCATCCCCGAGGATTGGGGCGGCGACACGCAGTTCGTCGGCGTTTCGGCCCACAGCGGGGCCGGCATCGACGCGCTGCTCGACGCGGTGCTGGTGCAGGCCGAGGTGCTCGAGCTCAGGGCGCCGATCGACGCGCCGGCCAAGGGCGCGATCGTCGAATCGAGCCTGGAAAAGGGCCGCGGCCCGGTCGCCACCGTGCTGGTGCGCTCCGGCACGCTGAAGCAGGGCGACATGCTGCTGACCGGCGCGTACTTCGGGCGCGTGCGCGCGATGTTCGACGAGGCCGGCAAGCCGGTGAAGGAAGCCGGGCCCTCGATTCCGGTGCAGGTGCTCGGCCTGTCGGGCGTGCCCGAGGCCGGCGACGACGTCATGGTCGTGTCCGACGAGCGCAAGGCGCGCGAACTGGCCGAGGTGCGCTCGGCGCGCCTGCGCGAGACCAAGCTGGCCCAG